>NZ_JBOHGB010000093.1:0-28033 GCF_050699935.1 Actinophytocola sp. | reverse complement strand
ACGACGTCACGGACCTTCTCGATGAACTGCGGGTCGGTCGAGAGCTTCCAGGTCTCGACCGCGTGCGGCTTGAGCCCGAACGCCCGCCAGATCCGCGACACCGCCGACTGCGACATCGCGGCCGCCGAGGCCATCGACCGGGTCGACCAGTGCGTGTCCCGCCCCGGCGACTCCTCCAACGTCTTGGTGATCACCCGCTCAACCCGCTCATCGGTGATCTCCCGCGGCCGCCCCGGACGCGGCTCATCCGACAAGCCCTCCAACCGCCGAGCCACAAACCGCGACCGCCACTTGGACACCATGTCCCGCGACACACCCAGATCCGCAGCCACCTGCCCGATCGTGCCGCCCTCCGCGCACCGCAACACGACCCGCGACCGCATCGCCAACGCCTGCGCCGTGTTCCGCCGACGCGACCACCCACTCAGGACACCAAGTTCCTCATCGGACAACACCACCGGTTCAAGCTTCGGGCTCGGCATACCCGCACCTACCCAACTAACGGCGAACTAACGACTCGGGACACTAGCGCCCACGTTTCACCGAGCTTCGCAACGTTCGCTGGCGTCCTAGAGCGTACGTTCTGGCGACGGCCGGCCCGGCACCACGCCGGGAACCCGCCGAAGAGAACCTGGCCCTTCCCGACGGTGGACACGGCCAGGTACGCGGCGGACTGGCCGGCGCAGGCAGATCACCACCAGGCGAGGGCCTTGCGAGAAGCTGCGGCGACCGGACCGACCTGTCCGTAGGGCGTCAGGCCTTTGGTGTAGCGCTGTGATCAGCGGAAATATGGCGGGCCGCGGCCCGGGACGCTTACGCTGCGGCCGGGAGTTGGGAGCGGGTCATGGGAGTGTTGCGGCCGCCGGTCGCGCTGCTGTTGGCGCGGGATGAGCGCGAGGTCCCCGGGCCGTCCGACACCGGCTCTCCCGCGCCGGCGACCGCCAGCTGAACTACGCGCTGCACGTCATGGCGATCACCCAGATCCGCTACGACACCCGCGGCCGCACCTACTACCAGCGCAAACGTGCGGCCGGCAAGAGCCACAAAGAAGCCCTGCGATGCCTCAAACGCCGCCTGGCCGACGTCGTCTACCGCACCATGCTCCAAGACCGGGTTTCCTCTCTGTCACCAACCACTTGACACAGAGAGGTGCCGATCACGGGATAGACCCTCCTCCTGTGGGGTGGAGTGTTCAGTCGCTCGTGTGGGTGCTGGTCGTGTTCGACCTGAGTCACCCGCCGCCCCCGGGTTGTCCCATGTGGAGCACCGGGAGTCCCGTGTCCTGCATTCCGTCCAGTGCTCGGATGCTCGCGTCCGCGCGGTGCCCCTCCTTCAGGGGACATGTAGTACGTCGCTGCGGGCCGTCCCGGTGTATCCACGAGCAGAGGAACCGCCGCCGCGACGAGCAGAGCGAGCCAGTTCCTGCGCGATGCGGTGCGGTGCGGTGGAGATCGTCATCATCGACTGGGGCCTTGTGCATCGGTGTGCACTCGTGTCGAAGGCGCGTCGCGACGCGGGTGAGCTTGTGACAACACTGGCCGCGTGCGTCACACGGGGGAGTATGCGGAGGCAGTTGATGTTACGTGTCGCAGTGATTCACGATCGTCCGGTGATCCGGTTCGGCATCGCGGCGTTGCTCGATCTCGATCCGGGGGTGGTGCTCGTCGGTCACGGCGACGGGTCGTGGGCGCCTTCGATGGGGGACGGTTGGTCGAGCGTCGACGTGCTGGTCGCGCCTTCCGTGGCGGCGGCCGCGGCGGCGTTGCGAGGTGGCGGGGTGCCGATACTCGTGGTGAGCTCGTCGTCGTTGCGGGCCAACGGCTATGTGGACGCCCGGGCCGGGGTCTACGGGTGCGTCGCGGCGGACGTGAGCGGGGACGACCTTTCGGCGGCCGTGCGCGCGGTGGCGGCGCGCGAGCCGTTCCTGCCGGTCGCGGCCGGGCTGGGCGTGGAACCGGCGCCGCTGGCGAAGTTGTCGCCGCGGGAACGGCAGGCGGTGATCCTGATCGCGCAGGGATTCACGCACTACCAGGTGGCCCGGCGGATGGGGATCGCGCAGAGCACGCTCGAAACGTACGTGAAGCGCGTGCGCGGCAAGCTCGGGCTGGGCAACAAGGCCGAGCTCACCGTCGTGGCGCTGGGCGCGCAGGACTCGTTCGGCCCGCCACAGCAGGTCGCGAACCCGTTGGTGCGGAACGAAAATCCGGCGACGCTGCCGGTGGCGTGACCGTACGGCGTGTCCCGTCTATTGGTGACGTGAGCCGTCGCGGGCGGATGCATAGCGTACTGGTGGTCTGGTCGACTCCTCGGCCGTTGGGAGCCTTCTGTGGTGCATGTGCTTGATGATCCGGACGGAACGTTCGTGGTACTCGTCAACAAGGACGGCCACCACTCGCTGTGGCCGGCGTCCTTCGACGTGCCGGCGGGGTGGACGGTCGCCCACGGCGAGGGCAGCCGCGAGGCGGCGCTGGACTATGTGGAGCAGAACTGGGTCGGCCTGCGACCGGGGAACCTCGCATGAGCCGGGTCGGGGTGCTCGGCGCGGGCACGATGGGCATCGGCGTGGCGCAGACGTTGGCCACACACGGGCACGAGGTCGTCCTGGTCGACGTCGCCGACGACATCCTGCGCGCGGCGCGGCAGGAGATCGCCACCGATCTGCGACTCATGCCACTGGTTCGGCGGGACACGTCCGGTCCGGCGCCGGACGAGGTGCTCGACCGGATCCGGTTCACCACCGACCTCACCGAGCTGCGCGACGCCGGGTTCGTCGTCGAGAACGTGACGGAGAACTGGGCCACCAAACGAGATCTCTACCCCGAGATCGACCGGATCTGTCCGACGGAGTGCGTGTTCGGGGTGAACACCTCGGCGATACCCATCTCGCGGATCGCCTCGGTGACCGAGCGGCCGGCGCGGGTCGTCGGTGTCCACTTCATGAACCCGGTGCCACTCAAGCCGGTCGTCGAGGTCATCCGCGGCGCCGAGACGTCGGACGAGACGATCGATCGGACGAGGTCGCTGCTCACGAGCATGAAGAAGAGCTGCGTGGTCATCCGCGACTCCGCCGGGTTCGTGACGAACCGGATCCTCATGCTCACCATCAACGAGGCGATCCACCTGATGGCAGAGCAGGTCGCCAACGCGCCGGACATCGACCGGCTCTGCCGGGGGAGCTTCGGTCACGCCATGGGGCCGCTGGAGACGGCCGACCTCATCGGCCTGGACACGGTCATGTTCTCGCTGCAGGTGCTCGAGGACCATCTGAAGGACGACAGGTTCCGGCCGTCGCCGCTGCTGGCGAGCATGGTCGACGCCGGGCTGCTCGGCCGAAAGACCGGTCGCGGGTTCTATTCCTACGAGTCCAGCCGTCTGGACCGGACAGTCGCCGAGGAGGGCGTGCCGACGTGAACGACACGGAACGGGAAGCGGTTCGCGGCTTCATCTTCCAGCACACCAAGGGTGTCGCGGTGCGCGACGACGAGGACCTGCTCGCGGCCGGCCACGTGAACTCGCTGTTCGCGGTCCAGGTCGTCATGTGGATCGAACGCACCTTCGGCACGCCGATCGAAGGCGCTGACCTCGACTTCGCCAACATCCGGTCCCTGACCGCCATCGAGGCGTTCGTGGACCGGAAACGCGGCATCGGCCAGCCCGCCTAGCGCCGGCGGGAGAGCGGCGTGGACTTCGAACTCACCGCGGAGCAACGAAAGCTGCGGCACGAGACGATCGAGTTCGCCCGGCGGGAGCTCGGTGCGGACCTGGAGAAGGTCGAGCAGGACGGACGGTTCTCGGCGGCGGACTGGGCCCGCTGCGCGGACTTCGGTGTGCTCGGCTGGCCGGTCCCGGGCGAGTACGGCGGCAGCGGCTTCGACCCGGTGACCACGATGGTCGCGCTGGAGGCGCTGGGTTACGGCTGCCGGGACAACGGCCTGGTGTTCGCGGTCAACAACCACCTCTGGGGCTGCGTGATCTACCTGCTCCTGCACGGTAGCGAGGAGCAGAAGAGCCGGTTCCTCGAACCGATGTGCGCCGGCCGGCTGATCGGCGCGCACGCACTGTCCGAACCCGATGCGGGCTCGGACGTGCTGAGCATGAGCACGACCGCGCGCCGCGACGGTGACGACTACGTGCTGCGCGGGACGAAGTGCTTCGTCAGCAACGGTCCCGTCGCGGACGTCTTCGTGGTGCTGGCGCGGACCGGGGACGAGGCGGACAGTGCGCAGGACGGCCTGTCCGCCTTCCTGGTGACCGCCGACCTGCCCGGCGTCCGCACGGTGCGGGAGCTGGCGAAGCTCGGGTTGCGCAGCACGCCGATGGGTGTCGTCGAGTTCGACGACGTCGTGGTGCCGGCCGCCAACCTGCTGGGCCGGGCCGGTGCCGGCTACGCGATCTTCACCGCGACCATCGAGTGGGAGCGGTCGTTCATGTTCGGCAGCCAGGTCGGCGTGATGGAGCGCCTCCTGGAGACCTGCCTGGAGCACGCGCGGTCCCGCCGGCAGTTCGGCAGGCCCATCGGGAGCTTCCAGGCGGTCGCGCACCAGATCGCGGACATGAAGATCCGCCTCGAGCTGGCCAGGCTGATCCTCTACCGGGTCGCGTGGCTCAAGCGGGAGGGCCGGTTCGCGCTGCTCGACTCGACCATCGCGAAGATCTTCGTGAGCGAGAGCCTGGTGCAGACCGCGATGGCGGCGGTCGACGTGCACGGCGCGCGGGGCTACCTGACCGACCACGGTGTGGAGCGAGAGCTGCGGGACGCGCTCGGCGGACCGATCTTCGCCGGCACGTCCTCGGTGCAGCGCGGCATCCTCGCCGAGCTCCTCGGGCTCACCGGCGCCTTGTCCGGACAGTTCGACGACCGGGGGTGACCCCGACGGGAGTGGTGAGCCTCGATGCCGACGACGTCGCACACGATCACGCTGGACCCCGCGGTGCCGGCAGCCCAGGAAGGTGAGCTGGCCAGCCGCGTCTACTTCGTCTCCGAGGCGATCCTCGACTTCTCGCTCGTGCGGGATCCGGCGGGGGTGCGGGCCGTCGAGATGGTCCTGCGCGACGGGGTCGACCCGGACGACCTGGCGCGAAAGCTCCGGTTCATGGTGTCGAACGACGTGCTGGGGCAGCGGCGGATCGACGCGAAGACGATCTGGCGGTCGAGCACGCGGGCCGCACCGCAGGACGTGTTCGACGAGCTGGTGCGGCGCGGGATCGCGTCGGAGGCGGGCGAGGGGCAGATCGCCGTCGGCGAGCCGGTCCTGTCGCTCATGGACCAGCTGGACGCGCGGCTCCGTGCCGTGGCCGTCGACGAGCTGGGCGCCGCGGAGTTTCGCTATCCCACGCTCATCCCCACGTCGGCGCTGGACCGATGCGGGTACTTCCAGTCGTTCCCGCAGCTGATGATGTTCGTGACCCGGCTGCACGGCGACGTCGACACCTATCTCCGCTTCCGGGAGGACACGGCGGACGGCGACGACCTGTCCGCCGTGCTGCGCGCCCACGCGGGCGACTTCGACAGCTGCCTGCCGCCGACCATGTGCTTCCACACCTACCACCAGCTCGCCGACCGGGAGCTGCCAGCGCCGTCGATGTCGGTCACCGCGCGCGGCAAGTCGTTCCGGTTCGAGTCGCGGTACCGGCGGTCGCTGGAACGCCTGTGGGACTTCACGATCCGGGAGATCGTCTTCCTCGGCGACCGGGACGACGTGCTGGCCCGCCGCAGGCGGTTGATGGAGCGCACCTGGGAGCTGGTCGAGGACCTGGCACTCGACGGCCGGTGCGTGGTCGCGAACGACCCGTTCTTCGTGGATGTCGGCACGACCGAACGGGTGTGGTCGCAGCACCTGCTGGAGCTGAAGTACGAGCTGCGGATGCCGCTGGGCGCCGGCCGGGACGTCGCCGTCGGCTCGTTCAACTTCCACGACCAGTTCTTCGGGGACTCGTTCGGCATCGAGTCGAACGGGCAAGCCGTGTACACCGCGTGCGCGGGGTTCGGGCTGGAACGGCTCGCCTACGCGTTCCTGTGCCGGCACGGCCTGGATCCCGACCGCTGGCCGGACCGGGTGCGCGAGGCGTTACGGTCATGAGCGCGTCGAAGGTCCTGCTCTTCGCAGTGTCCGCGCCGAGCGGCGAGCGGCTGGCGGAGCAGACCGCGTCGTTCGTCGGCGAGCTCGAGTCGGGCCTGGTCGGCGCGCCGGCGGCCGCGGCGGGGTCGTACCGGCGGGTGGTGGTCGCGGACGGCTACCTGGACGCGGCGCGCCGGTTGCGCGCGGCGCGGCCGGACGAGGTCTTCACCGCGACGGCCGGCCCGCCGCGACCGGTGGTGCTCATGGTCTCCGGGGTCGGCGACGAGTACCCGGGCATGGCCGAGGGGCTTTTCCGGCATCTGCCCGTGTTCCGCCGGGAGCTGACCAGGTGCCTGCGCGTGGTGACGCCCGCGTTGGGGATCGACCTGCGCGGCGTCCTCTACCCGCCCGACGGCGCGCGGCACGCGCCCACCCTCGGCGAGCTGTTCGACCAGAAGGCGGACACCCAGGAGATCCACCGCACGATGGTCGCCCAGCCACTCGCCTTCGTCACCAGGTACGCACTCGCCCGGACGCTCGTCGCGATGGGGGTGACACCGTCGGCGCTGCTCGGGTACAGCGTCGGTGAGTTCGTGTGCGCCTGCCTGACCGGGGTGTTCGCCCTGGAGGACGCGCTGCGGGTGATCGCCGCCCGGGCGCGCCTCGTCGACGCGCTCCCGGAGGGCGCGATGCTCGCCGTCGCATCGGGGCCGGAACCACTCGAGACGCACCTCGTCGAGGAAGGTGTGCACGTCGCGGCGCTGGACGGACCGGAGCTGACTGTGCTCGCCGGCCCGGTGGACGCGGTGGAGCGGGTGCGCAAGCGGCTGGCGGATCATGAGATTGCCGGCCACCGGCTGCCCACGACGCACGCGTTCCACTCCCCGATGATGGCGCCGATCGTGGACCCGTTGCGGGAGCTGCTCACCACGGTGCGGCTGAGCGCGCCGTCGGTGCCCTTCCTCTCGAACGTCACCGGCACCTGGATCCGTCCGGAGGAGGCCGCGAGCCCCGACTACTGGGCCAGTCACCTGTGCCGGCCCATCCGGTTCGCCGACAACCTGGCCCGGCTGGGTGAGCTGGACCAGCCGATCCCGATCGAGATCGGACCGGGGCAGACGCTGACGAACCTGGCCGTGCGGCACATCGACTGCCGGGGCACGGCGCTGCGCACCCTGCCAGGTGTGTTCGAGAGCCGAGGCGACCTGGAGGTGCTACTGACGGCCGTCGGGCGACTGTGGGCCGAGGGCGCCGACGTCGATTTGCCCCCGTCGGTGCTCGGCGCGCACCGTTCCGGAATGTGATCACAGGATGATCACGACAGTACCTTCGCGTGCGTGGTGGAAATGGCGCCGGATGGCAAGTCCGTCACAGCACCCGATCCCCGTGCGGTCCATAAAGGACACCGATTGACAGTGGACGGAGCGCATCGCCAGTGGGACTCTGTGTAGCAGGTTGCAATTCGCCTACTGTGCTGGAATTATGTCGTGACGAGCAGGGGGGCGGATCCGGGAAGTCGCGGGTCTGCCATGACGCTGAGGGAATCGAGGTCGGATGCGGTACTAGTGGGGGCTCGGCGTGCGGCGAGAGATTGTTTTCCGTCGCGAATAGTGATGCTTTTCTTCGTTGCCGGTGACGTGCGCCGGCGAAAGTTGGCACCAAAAATTCGAGAACTGCGCGTCCAATCGCGCGGCACATTCGGCGTCCCATTCTGGTCGCGGAATCGGACGGCCTTGCGCAATATGCTCCGAGAGTGTAGCCCATGGATCTGTTCGGCAATTTCTACGACACCAGAACAACGCTGGACCTCGCGAAGGTATTGCGTACGCTACGGCGGCGGGAGGCACGGCAGCGCAGTGGCTCGGAGCTGACCTACCGCGAGCTTGCGGCGAAGACCGGCTGGTCCTACACCGTCATCGGGAAATACTTCACCGGCGGCGCGCTACCGCCGACGGACCGGTTCGACGAGCTGGTGCGGATCCTGGGCGCCTCTCCGACCGAGCAGGGTGTGCTGGCCACCGAGCGGGACCGGGTGGAGGAGAACCGGCGTTGGACGGCCGCCAACATCACGTGGTTGCCGCGCCAGCTCCCGGCGGACCTGCCGGACTTCGTCGGCCGGACGACGGAGCTCGCTGAGCTGAACCGGATGCTGACGACGGGCCCGCCGCACGGCCCGTCCCGCATCGTCGCGATGTCCGGGCTCGCCGGGGTCGGCAAGACCGCGCTGACCGTGCACTGGGCGCATCGCGTGGCCGAGGACTTCCGGGACGGTCAGCTCTACGTCGACCTGCGTGGCTTCGCGCCGGGCGACGCGCCCGCGCGGCCGGGCGAGGTGGTGCGCGGTTTCCTCAACGCGCTGGGCGTGCAGCCCGACCGGATCCCGCTCGAGCCGGCGGCACAGACCGGGCTGTACCGCAGCCTGCTCGCCGACAAGCGGGTGCTCATCGTGCTGGACAACGCGCGGGACGCCGACCAGGTCCGGCCGCTGCTGCCCGGCTCGCTCGGCTGCCTGGTGGTGGTGACCAGCCGCGACCGGCTGTACGGGCTGACCGCGATCGAGGGCGCGCGGCCGCTCACGCTCGACCTGCCGACCGCGGCCGAGGCACGCGACCTGCTGGTCAGCCGGCTCGGCACCGGCAGCGCACTGGCCGAGCCGGGTGCGCTGCGCGACATCCTCGAGAGATGCGCGTCGCTGCCGCTGGCGTTGTCGATCGTGGCGTCGCGGGCTGCGTCGCACCCCGGCTTCACCCTCACGGCTCTGGCCGCGGAGCTGACCGAGGCATGTGACGGACTGGACGCGTTCGCCGGCCTGGACGGGGCATGCGACCTGCGGGCGGCGTTGTCCTGGTCCTACCGGACGCTGACGGCCGAGGCCGCCAGGCTGTTCCGGCTGCTCGGCCGGTCGTTCGAGTCGTTCGTGACACCCAAGGACACCGCCGGCCTCGCGTTCGTGCCGCTGCGCACCGCACGGTCACTGCTCGCGGAGCTGACTCGCGTCAACCTGCTCATCGAGCGCGTTCCCGGCAGGTACACCTTCCACGACCTGCACCGTGCCTATGCTCGTGAGCTCGCCCGCGGCGCCGAATGAGGCGTCGTCCGGCGTGGCGTCCGCCGGCTCCGGTCGCGTGATGGACCGGAGGGTTCGGCTGAACATCCCGGCGAGCGCGATCAGCACCACGACGGCGCCGATCAGGAAGAGCAGCAGCGCCATCCCGCGGCCGGCCCCGGTGCCGAACAGCACGCCGGCGGTGCCGGCCAGTGGCCCGTCGTCGGTGAGCAGCGGCTCGAACACGCCGGCCACCGGGCCGGCGAGCAGGTAGGCGACCGACAGGGTCGATGTCGTCACCATGTTCTGCAGCGCGAGAACTCGACCCTGCAGCTCCGGCGCGGCCTCGGTGGTCCAGATGCTGCGGGTGTTGGTGTTGATGATCGCGGCGCTGAACATGAATACGAACGCCCCGACGCAGACCGGCACGACCTGCGGCCGGCTCGCGCCGACGCACAGCCCGACGCCGAGCGCCGCGGTCATGCCGATGATGCTCATGCCGGGTCGGCCGGGTCCGCCCCAGATCGTCATCACGGCGCTGCCGGCCACCATGCCGATGCCCGCGACCGTGGCGACCACACCGAGCGCGGCCGGCGAGCCGAACCCGATCACTATCGGGGTGACCAACACGTCGACGAAGCCGACGCAGAAGTTCAGTGCCGCGTAGAACAGCATCAGGTTGCGCAGGGTGGGGTGGACCAGGATGTACCGCCAGCCCACCCGGGCCTCGCCGAGCAGCGAACCCCCGTCGCCCGGCGCGACCTCAGCGGCCCTCGGCGACGGGATGCGGATGAAGGCGAGCACGCCGACCCCGACGACGAACGTGGCGCAGTCGAGCAGGATCACGCCGCTCACGTCGATCGCGGTGAGCAGGAAGCCCGCCGTCACCGGCGCCGCGACCTGGCTCAGCGCCTGCGCGAAGAGCACCATCCCGTTGGCCCGGCTCACCTGGTGGCGTGGCACCAGCACCGCGACCGTCGCGCCGAACGCGGGCAGTTGGAACGCGGCCATCGCGGACCGGACCGCGGTGGTGACGTAGATGTGCCACGGCTCCAGTCCGCCGGCCGCGTAGAGCGCCGCGAGGCTGAGCGTGGCCAGGATGCCGATGGTGTCCGACAGCACGAGCACCCGCTTGCGGCTCCAGCGGTCGACGATCGCGCCGGCCCACGGCGACACGATGATGCCGGGGACGAACGCCATCAGATAGTTCAACGCGAGGTGGGTCACCGAGTCGGTGTCCACGTAGAGCCAGACGGCGAGCGCGAAGCTGGTCAGTGCGGTCCCGGTCAGCGAAAGGAGCTGACCGGCCCAGAGTGCGGTGAACCGGCGCATGTCAGAAGATCACCCGCGCATGGCTGGCCAGCCGGGCCTCCCGGGACCCGCGGAGGTTGCGGGTGATGTTGAGCCGCTTGAGCCAGCGGTCGGTGCCGTCGAAGCGGGCCTTGAACGGCAGCCTGCCGTGCACCGCCTTGAAGTTGTCGACGAACACGCAGTCGCCCGGCGCCAGCGCCACGGTGTGCAGGCTGGCGTCGATCGCCGCGGTCAGCGCCTCGAACGCCTTGCGCGGCTCTGGTTCCATCCGGTCGGTGTCCATGAAGTAGGGGTCGAGGCACATGTACGGCGTCCGGCGGTCGCCGCGGAGGATGGGCACCGGCGCCGGGTTCGCGTTCATCTCCGTGATCCGCTGGTACGCGGCCGAGAGCAGCCGCTCCGTCTCGGCGTCGGCCGGTGGTCGGTCGAGCCGGTTCTTCGGCAGGTGCGACTCGTCCGGCCGGATGTAGTAGTGCGGCTCGAACAGGACGTCCACGTCGAGCTCGGCCCAGTCGATGTCCTCGACGGCGCAGATGGTGGTGCCGACCAGGTCGGGGTTGCGCAGGCACATGAGCGCGACGTAGTCGCCCTTGAACGGGTGGAACGCGTCCTCGGTGTGCCACCAGAGCAGTTGCTCGCTGCCGCTGCCGAGCTGCTCCTGCTCGTGGCCCTTGATCGGCAGGACGTCGTGCATGATCCGGCCGTCCTGCTGGGTGGACCACCCGAACACGTCGCCGAGCCCTCGCGCGCACAGCATGAAGAAGAGCTCTTCGTGCAGCGTCGGGGAGACGCCCTGCCTGATCTTCCAGTGCTCCGGGGTCGGGCCGATGCCGCCGTCGCGGACCGGGTAGCCGGAGATCAGGCACACCGCCGACGGCTCGGCCAGCCGGAACTCCTCCAGGAAACCGCGCAGCCGCACCGGCAGGTCCTGCAGGTAGACCCCGGCGCGGTCGAGCAGTTCCGGGTCCTCGACGCTGCGGTGTCGTTCGGCGAGGTGTCCCAGCAGCTGCTGGATGTCGCCGGACTCGTCCCGAGAAAGCGTCAGCTTGTGCATCCCTCGCTCCGTCCTGCCTCCATGCGGTTGGTCGATGCCGGGTCTGTCATGCGGGGCATCCGTCACCGCCCCCAGAACCCGGGGGTGGCGCTGACCCGTCGCAGCCCCGTCTCGAGCTCGTCGCTCGGCCCGCCGAAGCCGAGCCGGGCGTAGTGGTCGTAGGCGGGGCCGAAGCACCGGCCGGGGATCAGCAGCACCCGCTGCCGCTCCGCCAGCCCGCGGCAGGTCTCCGCCAGGTCCGCGGCCGCGGGGAACTCGACGAACGCGCAGACCCCACCCGCCGGCCGGGTCATCCGCGCACCCGGGTCGTGGTCCGCGACCCACTTCTCGAGCACGTCGAGGTTGGTCGCCGCCAGCTCGCGCCGGTTCGCGACGAACCGGTCGGCCTCGGCGATCACCCGCTGCGCGATCAGCTCCACCAGCGGCGACAGGTGCAGTGACACGTAGTCGCGCATCCGGACGCACCGCGAGAGGACCTCCGGTGCGGCCAGGCACCAGCCCACCCGCAGGCCCGGCAGGCCGTAGTTCTTGGAGAGCGTCCCCAGGGTCACCGCCCGGGGGTAGAAGTCCGGCGGCGGCAGCGGCGGTGCGTCGTAGGTGATCTCCGCGAAGGCGGCGTCCCAGACCAGGTACGCCTGCGAGCCGGCCACGATCTCCACGAGCTCGCGTTGCTGCTCGGGATGCAGCGAGACGCCGGTCGGGTTGTGCGGGAAGTTGACGACGACCATGCGGGTCCGCTCGGTCACCAGGTGCCGCAGCGCCGCGAGATCGGGTGCGAACCCGTCCTCCGGCCGCAGCCGCCAGCGGCGCAGACGGCAGCCGATCGCCGTGCAGATCCCGTGCAGCTGCTGGTAGGCCGGATCCAGGACGACCACCTCGTCGCCGGGTTCGAGCAGCGCGTGCATCACGAGGAAGTTCGCCTCGCTTGAGCCGTGAGTGACCATGACGCGGTCGAGGTCGCCGCCGGTCGACCGCTCGGCCACCGCGGCACGCACACCGAAACCGCCCAGCGTCTGGCTGTCGTCGAACCTGACCCGGTCCAGGTCCTCGAGCGTCAGGCCGGTCAGCCGGCGGACCTGCTCGAACGAGAACGTCCCCGCGCCGCTGCTGCCGATGTCGATATCGGTGTCGAAGTAGTACCGGCGCATCCACTCCTCGAGGAGGGCGACGTCGACATGCATTCCGAGATCCTGCCTATTGGTGGCGATTTGCGTTGTTTCGAGAGGCGCTCACGTCGGTGGCCCGAATTCGCGTCCAGCATGTCTTCCGGAATTCTCCCGAGACCGGCGACCAGCGTATCCCGCGGACTTCCGGTTGCCTTGTCGCATAGAGAGGGGACACAACCCCGCTTGTCGTGCTCGCGCGGCACCATAAGATGGTCGTCTGGTTACCCGGCGAAAGGCAGGGATGGCAGAAACGCTGTTGATGAATGCGCGCACGGCCCGGCGGCTGGTGGTCAGCCGGCAGCGCCTGGCCGGACCCCGCCTGGCAGGCGACCTCGACGGGGCGCGTTCCGTGCTGCGGTCCCTGCGTTGCGTGCAGCTCGATCCGATCAATGTCGTCGCGCGCAGCCACCTGCTCGTGCTGTGGAGCAGGCTCGGCGTGAACCCGGACCGCCACCTCGAGCAACTGCTGTGGCGAGACCGCTGGCTGTTCGAGTACTGGGCCCACGCCGCGTCGCTGGTGCTCACCGAGGACTACCCGATCCACGCCGCCAACATGGCGGTCTTCCCGCCCGTCGAGTCCAGCTACGGCAGGCGGGTCGAGGCCTGGCTCGCCGCGAACGACAAGCTGCGTAAGCACATCCTGGACACCCTGCGCGCCGAGGGCCCGCTGCCCACCCGCGCGTTCGACGACCACGCGGCCGTCGGCTGGGAGTCGAGCGGTTGGACCGACGGCCGCAGCGTCGAACGGATGCTGGAGTTCCTGTGGCGGCGCGGAGAGGTGATGGTGGGCCGCCGCGACGGGACCACCAGGCTGTGGGACCTGCGCGACAACTGCCTACCGGCCACAGTGGACCGGACCGCCGCCGCGCTGCCGGAGGCCGTCACCGCCGCGGTCGAGCACGCGCTGCGCGCGCTCGGTGTCGCGCGGCCGGCCGACGTGCAGCGGTACTTCATCCGCGACTACTACGCCACGTTGTCCGACGCGCTCGGCGCGCTCGAGCGCGCGGGCCGGGTCGTGCCGGTCCGGCTCGCCGACGACCCGTCCGGGTCGGAGCGCTGGTACGTCCACCGCGACGTGCTGCCGGAGCTGACCGCGATTTCCGAGGGCCGGTGGGCGCCGAGGACGGTGTTGCTGTCCCCGTTCGACAACCTCATCAGCGACCGCAAACGCACCGCGCGGCTGTGGGGGTTCGATTTCCGCAACGAGATGTACACGCCGAAACACAAGCGCCAGTACGGCTATTACCTGATGCCGATCCTGCACGGCGAACGACTCGTCGGCCGAATTTCACCCCGGCGCGATCCGAAACGGGGCGTGCTGGTCGTCGACGGCGTCTTTCTGGAGCCTGACGTCCGCGCCGGCGTCGGGTTGCGTAGGTCGGTGACGAGTCAGATCGCGTCGCTCGCCAGGCTGGTCGGCGCTCACACGGTCGAGTACGGCCCCGCGGTAGGGCGCGAGTGGACCGGCTGACGGTGGGACGCAACGGCACCGCACGGGCCTTCGTCCGCATCGGCCCGCGTTCCGCACCCCGGATGCGGCTGCTGTGCGTGCCGTACGCGGGCGCGGGTCCGGCGGTGTTCCGGTCGTTCTCGCCGTCGCTGCCGGCCGGCGTCGAGGTGTGGGCGGTTCGGCTGCCCGCCCGCGAGTCCCGGCTGACCGAACCGCCGGTGGCGGACCTGCCGACCGTGGTGGCCGCGCTGGTAGAGGAGTTCGCCGACACCGACCCGTTCGGCGACCCGCCGCTGCCGTACGCGCTCTTCGGGCACAGCATGGGCGGACTCGTCTGCTTCGAGCTGGCCCACGCGATGCGCAGGCACGGGCTGCCCACGCCCGCGCACCTGTTTGTGTCCGCGCGGCGGGCGCCGCGCATCCACGACGACCAGGCGGGCATCCACCGGCTGCCGTCCGACCAGTTCCTCGCCGAGGTGACCAAGCTCGGCGGCATCCCGGCCGAGGTGCTGGCCGAGCCCGGGCTGATCGACCTGATCATGCCCGCGCTGCGGGCCGACTTCGCGATCTGCCACACCTATCGGTATGCCGCCGACGCGCCGCTGTCGTGCGGCATCTCCGTGTTCGGCGGCCGGTCCGACCCGACGACCACGACCGAGCAGCTCGCGGCGTGGCGGGCGGAGACGGCCGGACCGTTCGCCATGAACCTGTATCCCGGCGGCCACTTCTTCCTGCACCAGAACCAACAGGACCTGCTCGCCGAGGTCTCCCGGGTCCTCGACGGCCGGTGACCTGCTAGTCCCTGTGGCCCGCCGTGGCGGCGAGGCGGTTGGCGCACTCCTCGATGAGCTCGGCCAACGAGTCGGAGAACAGGGTCTCCAGCGGGAACTCGATGTGCAGCTCCGCCTCCACCGCGGTCACCAGCTGGACCGACGAGTACGAGTGACCGCCCGCGGTGAAGAAGTTGTCGGTCGGCTCGGCCCGTTCGAGGCCGAGCGCGGCGCACCACGCGCCGTTGACGACGTCCGCGACGGACCGTCCACCGTCCATGTGGCCCTCCTCCGGCAGCACGGTCACCGCCCGCGCAGTGAGACGGCCATGCGCTCCGCACCCCAGGCGAAGTTCGAGCGCGTCCACCTGACCGGCTCGGTGAACTCCGCGTCCGCGATCTTGTCCACCAGCACCCGGAGGAACGCGCGCAGCTCCACCCGGGCGAGCCCGGCGCCGATGCAGAAGTGGTTGCCGAGACCGAGAGCCAGGTGCCGGTTGGGTTTGCGGTCCAGGCGCAGTGTGTCCGGCTCGGCGAACACCGACTCGTCCCGGTTTGCGGACGGGTTCCAGATCGCCACCCGCTCGCCGGCCCGGATGAGCTGACCGGCGACCACGGTGTCCTCGCGGGCCACTCGCAGCCGGTGCATCGCCGGGCTGGTGTAGCGCAGGACCTCCTCGACCGCGGTGTCCAGGTCGACGTCCCCGTTCCGCAGCCGTCGCCACTCGTCCGGGTGCGCCATCAACGCGAGCAACGCGCCGGCCGAGGACAGCCGGGTCGTCTCGTGCGCGCCGAGCAGCAGCACGTTGCAGTTCATGATGATCTCGGCGTCGGTCAGCGGCTCGCCGTCGACCGTGCTCGCGGCCAGGATGCTGACCACGTCGTCGCCCGGCTCCGCACGCCGCTGCGCGAGCAGCTTCGAGTAATGGAAGAAGATCCTGGCGTTCGCCTTCGTGCTCTCCGCGCTGGACACCGGGCAGCCGCTGTCGCCGAGCGAGGCGCCGAACGCCGTGCTGGTCAGGTCGATGAGGGTGCGGTGCTCCCGCCGCGCGACATCCATGAAGTGGCAGAAGATCACCGACGGCAGCACCGCGGCGACGTCGCTGACGAAGTCCACGCTGTCCTTGGCCAGCGCGTCGTCGATGAGCGGCTCCAACACCTCGTGCATCGTCTTTTCCAGCGAGGCCGTCCGCCTCGGTGTGAAGCACGCGTTCATCACCTTGCGGAGCTTGGTGTGCCGGGGCGGGTCCGTCACCGTCATCATCTTGCCCGCGGCCGCGTCGGTCGGCTTCGGGTCCAGGGTGAGGCGGATGCCGCGCTCGCAGGTGAACGCCTTGTTGTCCCGGTATACCTGGACCGCGGGCTCGTAGGACATGATCGCCCAGAACCCGCCGCCGTGTTCCGGCCGGTCGTTCCAGTGCACCGGGCTCGTCGCGCGCAGGTGCCGCCAGACCGGCAACGGGTCCCGGTCGGCGTAGAGGTCGGGATCGGCGACGTCGGCCGGCGGGGTCGGCCTGCTGTCGTGCTGGACGAGCGTCGCCATCACACGGTCACCTCGACCGGCAGGCTCTTGTACTCCAGCATGAAGTTCGACCGGAGCCACACCGGGTCGCCGGCCGGCCGCAGCCGCCCGGACCGGGCGCGCAGCCCAGTCAGCAGGGACGTCAGGCCCCTGCGACCGAACGCGGCGCCGATGCAGTGGTGCGGCCCGCTGGCGAAGCCGACGTGCCTGTTCGGGGAGCGGCCGAGGTCGAACCGGTTCGGCTCCGTGAACTGAGCCTCGTCCCGGTTCGCCGAGGCGAGCCAGAGCGTGACCGCGTCGCCCTCGGCGAGCTCGGTGTCTCGGACGCGGACCGGTCGGGTGACGACCCGCTGCACGTAGGAGGCGGTCGACGTCCAGCGCACGAACTCCTCGACCCCGGTGGGGACGAGCGCGGCGTCCGACCGCAGCCGCTCCCACTGGTCGACGTCGTTCATCAGCGCGAGCAGCCCGCCGTTCGCGCTGTGCTGCGTGGTCTCGTTGCCGCCGATCGCCAGGTTCATCAGGTTGAACAGCAGGGTGTCCTCGTCGAGCGCCTGCTCGCCCGGTCCGGGGGTCATCAGGATGCTGAGCGCGTCGTCTCCGGGCCGCGCCCGGCGCTCGGCGATCAGCTCGAGGAAGAAGTCGAACACGTCGGCCTGCGCGCCGGCCAGCCGCAGGGACTCCTCCTCGACGCCCCGCCGAAAGTCCGCGTCCCGGTAGCCGATCATCGTGCGGGTGAGGCGCACCAGCCGCAGCGCGTCCTCGTGCCCGATGCGCAGCTGCGCCATCAGCGCGCCGGCCGGCAGCTCCTGGGCGACCTCGACGGCGAAGTCACCGCCGCCGTCGCGCCACACTCGCGACAGCGCGGCGTCGACCCGGCGGTCCACCTCGGCGTCGACCCGGTCGACCATGCTCGGGGAGAACACCCGCTGCATGCGCCGGCGCAGCTGGCGGTGCTTCGGCGGGTCGGACGTCACCAGCATCTGGCCGGTCGCCGTGTCGACCTCGTTGCGGTACGAACCGCCGATGACGGTGCCGTGCGCCGAGCTGAACGTCTCGAAGTCGCGCAGCGCGGTGACCACGTCGGCGAACGTCGTCACCGCCCAGAACCCGCCGTAGGGCGTGGGGTTCCAGTGCACCGGGTCCTCCGCGCGCAACCGGGCCCACAGGCGGTGCGGGTCGCCGTTGACGAACGCGTCGGTGTCGTTGAGGTCGATGGCGGACACCGGGCCGAGGTCGACGGTCATACCGCGGCTCCCTTCCGCGTGGCGGCGTCCACGATCAGCGCCATGTCCGCGAGCACGGTGTTCTCCAGCACCGCCTCGAGGGTGAGCTCCGGCGCCCGGTCCCTCGTGATCCGTCTGCTCATGCGGAACGCCAGCATCGAGTTGCCGCCGACGGTGAAGAAGTCGTCGGTCGCGCTGATCTGTTCGGTGCCGAGCAGCTCCTCCCACACCCTGACGAGGTACCGCTCGGTGTCCGTACGCGGCGGCACGCGGTCGCCGCGGCCGCGCTCGCGGTCGGCGAGGCCGGTCAGCAGCGCCGCGGTGTCCCGCTTGCCGTGCGGCGTCGACGGGATCTCGCGCACCTGGACCAGCTCGGCGGGCACCTGGTAGTCCGGCAGCCGCTCCTCCGCGTACTCGCGCACGGTCGGCAGCGTGCCGCCGGTTGCGAGCACCAGGAACGCGACGAGCCTGCGGTCCTCGTCGCTGCCCTGGGGCAGCACCGTGGCGTCGAGCACGTCGGGGCAGGCCATCAGCGAGCGCTCCACCTCGCTCGGCTCCACCCGGTAGCCCCGCACCTTCACCTGGTCGTCGTTGCGGCCCAGGTAGTTCAGCGCGCCGTCGGGCCGCATGCTGACCAGGTCGCCGGTGGCGTACATGGCCGCTCCCGGTGGTCCGAACGGGTCCGGCAGGAAGCGTTCCGCGGTCTTGGCCGGGTCGCCGAGGTAGCCACGCGTGACCCCGGTGCCGCCGATGTAGAGCTCGCCGACCTCACCGGTCGCGACAGGAGAGAACGAGGGATCGAGCACCCGCAGCGTCACGCCGGCCAGGCCGATGCCGATCGGCACGCTGGTGTCGTCCCCCGCCACTTCCGCGATGTCGCGCGAGGTGGCGGCGGTCGTCCCTTCGGTCGGCCCGTACAGGTTGGTGAGCACGCCGGCGAACGTGCTGGCGAGCACGTTGCGGCAGGCGGCCGGCCGGATCACGTCGCCGCCGGTGAGCAGGAGCCGCAGCCCGGCGAACACCTCGGCGTCCTCCACCGCGATGTGGTTGAACGCCATGGTGGGCGCGAGCAGGACGGAGATTCGCCTGCGCCGCAGCGCCCGGCCGGGGTCCACCCGCACCAGGTCGGGCACCGACGGCATCATCACCACCTCGGCGCCGGCCGCGAACGAGTTCCACAGCTCGTAGTGGAACGTGTCGAACGAGACGTTGGCGACCTGTGCCACCCGGTCCGTCGCGACGAGCTGGGGGAGGACCGGGTTCATCGCGAAGTGCACGAGGTTGCGGTGCTCCACGACGACACCCTTCGGCGTGCCGGTGGAGCCGGAGGTGAACAGCACGGCCCCGGCGTCCTCCGGGCCGGGTGCCGGCAGCCGCGCCACCGGCCCGTCCGGTTCGGTGCGTGGCGCGTCGTGGTTCCACCCGACGGTGGGGATGTCGTCGCCGAGCGGCGGAGGCTCGTGCGCGTCCACCAACGTGACGCGGCAGCCCGCGGCGCGCAGCATCAGCTCGCGGCGCGCCTTCGGGTACCTCAGGTCCACGGCGACGTAGGCGGCGCCGGCCCGCAGCGCGGCGAGGATGCTCACCACCAGGTCGACGTCGCGCTCGCGGTGGATGCCGACGCGATCCTCCCGCCGGACCCCGTCGGCGACCAGCCTCCGGGCGAGTGCGGCGGACTCGCGGTCCAGCTCGGCGTAGGTGAGCGCGTGCCCGTCGTCGTCGCACACCGCGGGCCGGTCGGCGAACTCAGCGGCCGACCGCGCGAACAACTGGGTGATGGTCGATGGCCTAGTCATTCTGGAAACCGCCCGAAATCACGTGGAGCAACTCGTCCGGTGCCGATCGGTGGGTGAACTCGTCGCCGTTCAATGGAACGTGGTGCACCGTCCCGTACTCCTTCCACTCGTGCATTTCCTCCGGCCGGACATGGGTGTCCGCACTCCAGGTGATCGCGGTGACGTCGAACGGCGGACCCTCCGGTCCGTCCGGCGCGTAGCCGCAGGTCACCATGGTGTCGGCGCGCAACGCCCGCACCGAGATCGCCATGAGCGGCTCGGGCGGCGCCGGCTCACCGCGCGCCGCGCAGCCGCGGCGCAGCTCCGCGAAGAACTCGTCGTCGGTCGTCTCCGGCGTGAACGGGCCATCGGCGCCGCCGCCGAAGTAGCCGCCTCGGTGGGGCGCGAGGCACGAGGAGACGAAGAGCCGTTCGGGAGCGGGCGTGCCGATGGCGGTGAGCGCGACAGCGAGCGCGTAGCTCAACCGGGCCCCGTAGCAGTGTCCGAACAAGGCGTACGGCCGGTCGAGGTACGGCTCGAGTGCCGTGGCGGCGGCCGAGGCGAACTCACGCATGTCGGTGTACGCGGGCTCCCGCATGCGGTTCTCCCGGCCGGGCAGCTGGACCGGGCAGACCTCGATGTCGTCGATGTGCACCGGCCACTGCTGGAACACGCTCGCGCCGACGCCGGAGACCGGCAGGCAGAACAACCGCCCCCGCGCGCCCTGGTCGGGTTCCCGGATCAGCCAGCGGTCGATCATCGCGGAGCCTTCCCGACGCCGGCCGGGCGGGCGTCCACCCAGTTCTCCGCTATCCAGGAAAGGCATTCGCCTTTGTCGCCGTGCACCCCGGTCGGATGCCATCCGGCGGGCGTCGGCAATTCCGCCGGCCAAATGCTGTACCGCCCGTCCTCGGTTCGAACGGCGCGCCAGGGAATTTCCGTCATCGCATTTCTCCGACTGCCGGCACAAATATTTCTCGTCTCACCGTATACGTCGGGGTCGGCCCACCCATGTCACGTAGAAAGGGGACGGGCATCATGGCGCGACGTACTCGGGAACGGGCGCGGAGTTCACCGCGCCGGCCACGGCGCGCATTTTCGCGGCGGATGCGTCGTCGATCGCGACGCCCCAATAGGAGTGCCCGTCCACCGCGCATTCCGCGTAGGCGACCACCTTTCCGTTGAGCCGATGGCTCGACAGCGACAGCACGTGCACGTCGAGTCCCGTCCCGCACAGCGCCGAGGCGAAGGACTCCGGGTCGGTGGAGGTGAACCGGTGTGCGTGTCCGTCGAGCTCCACGTCCACGGCGCCTGCCTTGTGGCCGAGCATCCGCAGGCGCGGTCCGTCGCGGAGGTACTCCTGTGTGAAGAGCTCCCACAGGCGCTCAGGCCGCACCTCGCTCGCACTGTCCTCCGTGTACTGCTGAACCACCTGGCAGAACTCGACCTGCAGCTGTCTGGGCAGGTTCAGGCCGTACTCGGTTCGCAGGAGGTAGGCGACCCCGGCCTTGCCGGACTGGCTGTTCACCCGGATGACGGCCTCGTAGGTCCGGCCGACGTCCTTGGGGTCGATCGGCAGGTAGGGGACCTCCCAGCGGATGTCGGCGGTGGACCGCCCGGCCGCGTCGGCGACCTCGTCGAGTGCGTCGAGCCCCTTCTTGATCGCGTCCTGGTGCGATCCGGAGAACGCGGTGTAGACGAGGTCTCCCGCGTAGGGGTGGCGCGGGTGGATGGGCAGTTGCGTGCACTCCCTGGCGACCCGTCCCACGGCGTCGAGGTCCGAGAAGTCGATCATCGGGTCGATCCCGTGGCTGAACAGGTTCATGCCGAGCGTGACGAGGTCGACGTTGCCGGTGCGCTCGCCGTTGCCGAACAGGCATCCCTCGATCCGCTCCGCGCCGGCCATGACCGCGAACTCGGCCGCCGCGACCGCGGTGCCCCGGTCGTTGTGCGGGTGCACGGAAAGGCAGATGTGTTCGCGGTGGCTGAGGTTTCGGTGCATCCACTCGACCTGGTCGGCGAACCCGTTGGCGGTCGTGCACTCGACCGTCGCCGGCAGGTTGACGATCATCGGCCGGTTCGTGCCGGGCTGCCAGACCTCCGTGACCGAGTCGCAGATCTCGAGCGAGTAGTCGAGCTCCGTCGCGGTGAACGACTCCGGCGAGTATTCGAAGGTGATCGGCCCGCCGTCGTGCACGTCGGCGAGCTTGGTGATGAGCTGCGCGGCCCGGACGGTCAGGTCGAGGATCTGCGGCCGGTCGGCGTTGAACACGACCCGGCGTTGCAGCGGGGACACGGAGTTGTAGAGGTGGATGATCGCCTTCGGCGCGCCGTGGATCGCGTCGAAGCTGCGCTCGATCAGCTCGGCGCGTGCCTGCATGATCACCTGGATCGTCACGTCGTCCGGGATCAGGTCGCCCTCGATGAGCTCGCGCACGAAGTCGAACTCGATCTGGCTCGCCGACGGGAACCCGACCTCGATCTCCTTGTAGCCCATGCGAACGAGCTGCTGGAACATCCGGTGCTTTCGCGGTAGGTCCATCGGTTCGACGAGCGCCTGGTTGCCGTCGCGCAGGTCCACCGAGCACCACAACGGCGCGCTGCGGATCTGCTGGGCGGGCCACCGGCGGTCCGGCAGGTCGGGGCCTGTGAAGGCGCGATACCGGTGTACCGCCATACCGCTCGGTCGCTGCACGGATCCCGTCACGAAACGCGTGACCGCTTCCGTCGCTTCGGACATCGCTGGCCTCCTAGGAGTGCTTCAGTCGGGTGGACAAAATCTCTGCGAGCTCGTTCGCCTGGTGTTTCAGGAAGTAGTGCCCGCCGTCGTGCACGACCGCGAGATCGACGTCCGAGCTGAACCGTGTCCACTCGCGGTACCGCGTGGGGTGTTCCGGTGTTTCCGGATCGGTTTCCCCGGCCACGAAAGTGATCGGCGCCCGGAGCCGTTCGGCCGGCGTCGGCTTCGACCACCGGCTGGTGAAGTAGCGCCGCGCGGCGATGTTGTCGTGGTGGAAGTTGTGCATGACGAATGCCGCCGTCTCGTCGTCGAGGGCCTCGTCGAACCCGCCGAGCGACTTGAGGTAGCGCAGCTTCTTCGCGTTCGCCTTCGGGCTGTCCCGGCTCAGCAGACCGATGATGTCCACGCCCAGGGTGCGCACCTGGTAGAAGGGATAGGAGCCGGCGAGGAACAGTCGCTCGACGGCGTGCCCGTCCTGCTCGAGGAGCCGGGTCAGCTCGGTCGCGAGTGCCACTCCCATGCAGTGGCCGTAGACGGCGAGCGGCCGGCCGCGGAGCTCGCGCAGCTCCCGCACGCACGCCTGGGCAACCGACTCGACCGGCTGTGGCCGGCTGTGGCCGCCGAACTCGTGGCCCGGCAGCGCGATCGCGCAGAGGTCCACCTCCTCCGGAAGTGCGCGGGCCAGCGGCAGGTAGCTGGCCGCGCTGCCCCCGCCGAACGGCACACAGACGAGCAGTGGCGTGGTCCGCCCGCCGGCGAGTGCCGCCGGGGTCAGCGGCAGCAGGAGGTCGCCGTCCTCGTCGATGCGGGCCGCCACCGCGGTGGCCAGCTCCCGGGCGGTCGGGTGCGCGAGCAGGAGCGCGACGGTCGTGCCCGGGATCCGGCGCACGGCGCGGACCGCGGCGAACGAGTCGCCGCCGAGGTCGAAGAAGTTGTCGTCGACACCGATGTCCCGCGTGCCGAGGACGTCCTGCCAGACGGTGGTGATGAGGACTTCGGCGGGGCTGCGGGGTGGGGTGCGGTGGGTGATCTGCCGGTGGGCCGGTGCCGGGAGCGCGTTGTGGTCGAGCTTTCCGTTCGCCGTCACCGGAAGGGCCGGCAAGGTGGTGAGCGTGGTGGGCACCGCGGCTGGCGGCAGGTGTGCCGCCAGGTGTCGCCGGAGCTCGGCGTCGGTGGGCGCCGGGTTGGCGGCGGTCAGGTAGGTGGCGAGGTACGGACCGGGGGCCCGGTCGGTGCGCAGAACGGTGACCGAGGCGTGGACGGCGGGGTGGGCGGCGAGCACGTGGTCGATCTCGCCGGGTTCGATGCGCTGGCCGCGGAGCTTGACCTGCCGGTCGACGCGGCCGAGGTACTCGAGCGTGCCGTCGGGCAGGTGGCGGGCGCGGTCGCCGGTGCGGTACAGGCGGGACCCGCCGATCGGGAGGGGGTTCGCGGGGAACCGTTGTGCGGTCAGGCCGGCCTGGTTCAGGTAGCCGCGGGCGAGTTGGACGCCGCCGAGGTACAGCTCGCCGGGCATGCCGACGGGCACCGGGCGCATCCCGTCGTCGAGGACGAAGGTGGCGGTGTTCGCGATCGGACGTCCGATCGGGACGGTGTGGGCCGGACCGGGATCCTGGCAGTCCCACCACGTGACGTCCACGGCAGCTTCGGTGGGCCCGTACAGGTTGTGCAGCGCGACACCGGGCAGCAGTTCGTGGCACCGGTCCTTCAGCGCGACCGGCAACGCCTCGCCACTGCAGATCACCAGCCGCAGCGCGGTCTTCTCCAGACGGGCGACGTCGGGTTCCTCGAGGAACAGCCGCAGCATCGACGGCACGAAGTGCATCGTGGTCACCCCGTGGTCGGCCACCAGTCGGGTCAGGTAGGCGCTGTCGCGGTGGCCGCCGGGCTCGGTCAGCACGATCGTCGCGCCGGTCATCAGCGGCCAGAAGAACTCCCACACCGACACGTCGAAGCTGACCGGTGTCTTCTGCAACACCCGATCCGCCGGCCCCAGACCGAAGGTGTCCTGCATCCACAACAGACGGTTGCGGATGGCTTCCTGGGAGACCACAACGCCCTTCGGCCGGCCGGTCGAGCCCGACGTGTACAGCACGTATGCCGGGTCCGCGCCGGACACCGCGACCGGCGCCGGCGGCGCCTCCTGCGGTGCGAAGGGCTCGTCGAGGCAGCGCAGCTCCACATCGGACGGTAGTGCGCCGAGGAGGTCCCGTTCGGTCAGCACCGTCGCGAGCTCGCAGTCATGCGCCATCAGCCGCAGCCGCTCGGGCGGGAACGACGGGTCCAGCGGCACGAACGCCGCACCTGCCCGCACGATGCCGACCAACGCCACGACCAGCTCGACGGACCGTTCGCAGCACACGCCGACCAGGGCGCCGGCGCCGACTCCACGAGACCGCAACCAACCCGCCACCTGGCCGGACCACTCCCACAACCGTCCATATGAGATCTCGTGGCCCTGGGCGTCCACCACTGCGATCCCGTGCCGCGAGCCCACGTCCGTCGCCAGCAGCTCCGCGAGCCCGCCGCCGGGTCCGAAGTCACGCGCGGTCTCGTTCCAGGCCGCCACCTGGTCCCACTCGTCCGCCGACAGCGACGAGATCGCGGACAGGTCGTCGGTGTCCGGGTGCTTCGCCAGGTGTTCGAGGATCGTCACGAGGTGGTTCGCGATCGCGGTGACGTCGTCCGGCGCGAACCGGTCCACGTGGTGGAGTAGCCGGATGCGCGTGTCCGGCGCCGTCGCGATCATGATCGTCAGCGGTTCGCTGGTCTTCTCGAACCCGCTGCCGGCGTTGAAGGTGAGCTTCCCGGACAGGGAGTCGACCTCGACCAGCCTGGGGAAGTTGTCGAACACGACCACACTGCCGAAGAGCTCGTCACCCGGACGCACGCCGGCCAGCCGCTTGACCCGCGAGAGCGGGATGTACTCGTAGCGCCGAGCCTCGACCAGTCGCTCCTGGACGGTCCGGAGCCACTCGCCGACGGACTGCCTGCCGGGCGCGCGGAGCCGCAGCGGCAGGGTGTTGATGAGCAGCCCCACCATGGCGTCCACCCCGGGCAGGTCCGCGGGCCGGCCGGAGCTGGTGCAGCCGAACAGGATGTCGTCGGCCCCGCTCAGCCGGTGCAGGAGAAGCGCCCACGCCGACTGGAAGACGGTGTTGAGCGTGACCTGGTGCCGCGCGGCCAGCTCACGAAGGCCGGCCACGGTCGCGTCCGCGAGCAGCACCTCCCGCTCGGCCACCCGGACGGGCGCGGCGCCGGGCTCCGGGGCCGTCCGGTGCGACAGCAACGTCGGCTGCGCGCCCTGCAGCGTGTCCGCCCAGTACTTCTCCGCACTCGGCAGGTCCTGCTTCTGCAGCCAGTCGATGTAGTGGCGAAACGGCGGCGCGCCGGGCGGTGCCGTGCGCTCGCCCGCCGTCAGTGCGCGGTAGTTGGCCAGCAGTGTGCGCATCACGATCGGCGCCGACCAGCCGTCGAGCAGGATCATGTGGTGCGTCCAGACGAACTCGTGCTCGTCGTCGGCGAAACTGACCAGGGACATCCGGGTCAACGGCGCCGCGGCGAGGTCGAAGCCGTCGAGCCGGTCCGCCGCGAGGAACCGGGCGAGCCGCTCCTCCCGGTCACCGGCCGGGACCGATCGCCAGTCGTGCCAGACCGGTTTCGCCGGCGCCGTGCGGTGGACTACCTGCAGCGGCTTGTCCAGTCGATCCCAGTGGAACGAGGTGCGCAGCACCGGATACGCCGCGACCACCTGCCGCCACGCCTCGCCGAGCGCGGCCTCGTCCAGCCGGCCGGTGAGGCGGAAGCTGCGTTGCGCCACGTACATGTCCGCGTCGCCGTCGTACGTGCTGTGCAGCAGCATCCCGTGCTGGAGCGGGGACAGCTCGTAGATGTCCGCGATGTCGCTGGCGTTCATGACCTACGCCGATCCCTCCTGGAGTCCACTGAGGAACGCGTCGAGCTCCCCCTGGCTCAGGCGCGCGCCGGGGAAGTCGGACGGGGTGTGCTCGACCGCGTCCGTCGACGCGCAGTGCGCCATGACGGCACGCAGCTGGGCGAGGTAGCGCGACGCGAGCCGCTCGACCGTCTCCCGCCGGTGCACGTTCGCGCTGTACCGCCAGTCGACGCGTAGCACCCCGCCGGTCACCACACCACTCACCTCGAGCAGGTACGGCCGGGCGCCCCTCGGGCTCTCCGTGGGTTCGACGACGTCGTCGAGCACCGCGAACGAGTCGTCGGTCGGGAGCAGGTTGTCGAACTGCCCGAGATAGTTGAAGACCAGCTCGGCCGGCCGCGCGGCGGCGATCTCGGGATGCGACCCGGCGGTCGCGCACCGCAGCAGGTGCCACCCGATCCCGCCGTCCGGCACCGTCCGCAGCCGCTCCTTGACCGCCTTGAGGGTCCCACCCGGACCGGACGCGAGGTCCGCGTCCAGCACGACCGGGTGGACGATGCTGAGCCAGCCGACCGTCCGCAGCAGTGAGACGTCCGGGAAGAGTGTTTCCCTGCCATGGCCTTCCAGGTCGACGACGTGCGAGCCGGCGCCCGTCCACTCGGTCAGCGTCCTGGCCAGCGCCGCGAGCAGGAGGTCGTTGATCCGCAGGTGGTGGGCCGCCGGCACCTGCCGCAGCAGCGCGTCGGTCTCCGCGGCCGCGAGCGTGGCGGTGATCCGGCGCCGAGACCCCACCAGGTTCTCCGCGTGTCCGCCGGCGAGGTCGACGGGCAACGGCGCGACCGGGGTCCGCGCCACGTCCGCCCAGTACGGGACCTGCGCGGCGAGCTGCGGCGAGGACGCATAGGCGTCGAGCCGTTCGGCCCACGTGCGCAGCGAGGTCGTCTTCGCCGGGAGGGCCCGCCGCGGGTCCCCTTCGCAGAGCGATCGCAGGTCCTCGAACAGGATCCGCCAGGACACGCCGTCCACCACCAAGTGGTGTGCGAAGACCAGGAGCCGATGCGGCCGGTCACCCAGGTCGAACAGCAGTGCCCGCACCAGCGGACCGTCGACGAGGTCCAGGGTCGCCTGCGCCTGCGCGCTCAGCGCGGCGACCCGCGCGTCCTGCTCGGCCGCGGACAGCCCGCGGAGGTCGAGGTGACGGCACACCGGCTGACCCGGGTCCGGCACGACTTCGGCGCGCGGCGGGCCGCCGGCCGTCGTGAACCGTTGCCGCAGCCCGTCATGGTGGGCCACCAGCCGGTCGAACGCCTGGCACAGCCGGTCGGAGTCGTAGGACCGGTCGACTGCCAGCAGCACGGCCAGGTTCCAGTGGTGCGGCTCGGCGAACCGCTGCGCGAAGAACCAGCGTTGCAGCGGCAACGGTGGGAACGGTCCGGTCACCGGACTGTCGTCCGGCCGCGCCTGCTGTGCCGAGGCGGCCCGCTCACTGAGCTCCGCGACCGTCGGGTGCTGGAAGATGTCGATGGGGGAGATGCGGACGCCCATCGCCTCGGCGCGCGACGCGATCTGGATCGCGAGGATGGAGTCCCCGCCGATCTCGAAGAAGTTGTCGTGCAGACCAACCTGGTCGACACCGATGACCCGCGCCCACACCGATGCGATCTGTTGCTGCCTCGGCAGTGCGGGTGCGACGAAGTCCTCCTCCGGCGCCGGTGCGTCCTGAGTGGACTCAGCGAGCGCGTCCAGGTCGATCTTCCCGTTCCGCGTCACTGGGATCGCGTCGTGGAACTGGAAGATCGACGGCACCATGAACGCGGGCAGGGTTCGTTCCAGCGAGCGGCGCAGGTCCCGGCCGGTCGGCGCCGGACCCGGTTCGGCCACGACGTGTGCGGCCAGCCGCCGGTCGCCTTCGGTCACCTCCCGGACGGTGACGACTGCCTGGCGGATCCCGGTGCAGCGCACCAGTGCGGCCTCGATCTCGGCCAGCTCGATCCGGTACCCCCGGATCTTGACCTGCCGA
>NZ_JBOHGB010000092.1:0-28107 GCF_050699935.1 Actinophytocola sp. | reverse complement strand
CCGGGCGGCGGCGCCGGCTGACCGGCCCGATCGCGGCGGCGGCCGGGGCGCTGGCGGTCGTGTTCCTCGCCGCGCTCGTGTCGTGGTGGCTGGCCGCGCTGGTGATGGTGCTGCTCATCGCGGCGGCACCCGGCGTGGTGCGCGAACGCCAGCGGCTGTTCCGCCGCCACGAGGTGCACACGAACGGCCCGACCGCGGCGACCTCGGCGTGGGCGGAGCTGCTCGCCGAGTCGACCGACCGGGGCGCGGAGGCCAACGACACCGAGACCGTCCGCGTGGCCGCCCGGCGCCTGGCCACCGAGCACGAGCTGGACGACGAGGGCAAGCACGCCCTGCGCACGGTGGTCAGCGAGGTGGAGCGCTCCTGGTACGGCGGCAACACCGTGCCGGACCCGAAGCTGGGCACGGCGTTCGACACGCTGATCGCGGGCATGCGGCGCACGGCTCCGTTGGGCTGGCGGGAAAAGCTCCTCCCCCGCTCTATCCTGCGGCGAGGTCGGTGAACAACGCGCGGCCCGGCCTGGCGGCGTGCGCGCAGCACATCACGCCGACGTCCTGTGTGGACGCCGCGGACGGTAGGTCGACCGCGCCCACCTCGTGCCAGGAGCCGGCCAGGCCGACCGCGCCGGTGAAGCGGGTGCCCTCGCGGGTCAGGCGCAGCCGAGCCGGGTACGGGGTCGGGTCCAGCTCCAGGCGGGCCACCGAGTCGAGCGTGCCGTCGCCGTCGGCGTCGGCCAGGAGCAGGAAACCGTTGGCGGGCTTGGCGACCAGCGCCACGTAGCCCACCGACGAGCCGGGCGCCCGCAGGTCGTTGCGGAACGCCAGGCCGGTGCGCGCGTTGGGGTCCGTCGCGTCCTGCGACACCAGCGTCACCTCCGCGACCGTCGCCGGGCCACCCGCGCCCGGGTGCAGGATCGCCCCGTACTCGTCGATGCCGGTCCACATGTCCCGGCCCGCCGCCACGATCGCGAGCTGCGCACCCCGCTGCCCGAAGGTCGCCGCCGTGGACGCGGCCGTCAGCAGGGGCGCGGCGACCGGCTCGGCGACCCGCACGGTCCGCGACGCCGCGAACGACACCGGCTCGCCCACGACTCCGCCCACGACATAGCCGGCCCCGGCCGACAGCACGTCCTCGCCGAGCAGCTCGGGCGGCGTCACCGCGGTGACCGACCACTGCGCCGCGAACACCTCGCCGGCCGGCAGCGTCGGCGTGCCGACCGGCCCGACCGAGGCGGCGGACCAGCCCGGCGGGACGGTCAGCGACAGCGCCACGTCGGTCACCTCGACGCCCTCGGTGTTGGTCACCGCGACGGTCACCGGGAACGGTGTGCCGGCCGGAGGTGAGTCCGGCGCGTCGACGGTCACCGGGCACTCGCCCGGCGGCCAGGTCAGCACCATCCCGTCGGCCAGCAGCCCGCGACGCAGCGCCGGATAGTCGACGTCCTGCACCGCCACACCGTCCGCGAGCGCGAGGTCGGCCGCGTGCGCGGCGGCCTGGCCCAGCAGCATGAACACCGGCTCCATCCGCACCGAGCCGAACGCGATGTGCGAGGCCGACAGCGCCACCGGCACCACGAGGTTCGGGCACTCGCCACGCCTGGGCACGATAGCCCGGTAGGAGATGCCGTACGGCCCCGCCGGCCCGACCTGCACGTCACCCTCGTTGCGGGCGGCGTCACCGGAACCGCCGTCGACCACCACGCGCGCGCAGTTGTGCGAGTCCAGGTTGTACGACGCGAGCCCGACCGGGTCCGGTGCGGTGCGCGCCCACCGGCAGTCGTGCTCGGTCACCACGTAGTCGGCGACCATCCGCCGGGCCTCGCGGACGTACAGCTCGTGCGGCCAGCCGCCGGTCTCGGCGAACTCGTCGGCCGGCAGCCCCCACGCGCTCACCTCGGCACGGATCTCCGCGGGCACGGACGGGTCGTTGGCGAGGAAGTACAGCAGGCCCTGCTGGTAGCGCACGTGATCGGCGAAGATCTCCTCACGGGTGCGGTAGCTCCCGCGCGGCCAGCCGTAGTTGCGGCCGATGTTGTCGGTCGACACGGCGCCGTTGTTGTTGAGGTCGGTCTTGCCGCCCGGCATCGGCGTGTTCAGCCGCAGCGCGTCCCACACGCCCGCCGCGAGGTAGCGGCGCAGCAGCTCGTAGCGCGCCGGGTCGTAGCCGGGCGGGCGCGGGAACGGCAGGCGGTCGGCCGCCTTCGTCAGGCACACGCGGAAGTTGAACGCCTGGATCCGGTGGTCGCCCGACCCCGGGACGCCCGGCTCGTCGGGCTGGACACCGGGCAGCAGCCCACTCGCCGGATCACCCGGTACCCGGTACGGGTCGATCGTGCGCTGGAACTGGTGGCCGGTGCGGAACTGCACGCCGCCCCGGGTCTCGCCGTAGGCCGCGTTGCCCTCGCGGCCGACCGTGTGGCTCACCCCGGCGGCGGCCATCAGGTCACCCTCGTAGCTCGCGTCGACGTACCCGGCCGCCCGGAACACCTTGCCGTTCTCCGTGCGCAGTGCGGTGATCCGGGCGCCGTTACGGTCCACTTCGGACAGTCGGTGCTCGCGGTAGACCGGGATCGACTCCTGCGCCACCCACGCGTCGAACACGGCCTCGGCCACGTGCGGCTCGAACCCGAAGGCCTCGGGTGTGCCGTAGTGCGCGCCCACCCGCCGGTAGAACTCCCGGGACAGGCCGCCGATCGCGTCGATCCGCCCGGTGTCGGTGGCGCCGAGCCCGGAGGAGGTCAGCCCACCGAGATGCCGGCCGAACGCGACCAGCACGACCGACCGCCCGGCCCGCGCGGCCCGCACGGCCGCGGTGACCCCGGCGGACGTCCCGCCGTAGACGCAGATGTCGCTGTGCACCTCACCCGGCGAGTGGGGCACCGGGTACCAGTAGTGCGGGCCGGATGGTCGCTCGCCGGTCACACCGCCGGTCACCCGGTCGCTCACACCGCGGGGTAGCGGCTGTAGTCCGGGAAGTTGCCGTACAGCAGCTCGTCCTCCGGCCCCTGGGTCACCGCGTGCACCAGGTGCACGCCGCCGACGAAGGCGCCCTTCCACGAGCCGCCGCGACCGCCGAACGGCTCCTCGCGGTCACCGCGCGAGCGTGGCTTGTTCACGCCGACCTTGAACGCCTGCACGTGCTCGGCCAGGTCGCCGGCGAGCTCCGGGTCATCGCAGGCGATGCTCGCCACCAGCGCGCCGTTCGAGGCGTTCATCTGCGCCAGCAGCTCCGCCTTGGTGTCCACCACGACGATGGTGTCCACCGGGCCGAACGGCTCCTCGTGCATGAGCCGGCTCGCGCCGGGTGGGGCGAGCAGCGTGGTGGGCGCGACGTAGGCCGACGTGTCCTGGCCCGGCAGGAACCGGCCCTGGTCGAGCGAGCCGCGGTAGAGCGGCACCGCGCCGTGGTGCAGTGCCTCGTCGACCCGCTTGCGCAGGTCTGTCGCCTTGGCCGCGGAGATCATCGGGCCGAAGTCCAGCACCGGCGGCTCGGACTGCTTCGCACCGGTCTTGCCGTCCGCGTCCACCGCCAGCGGATGCCCGAACCGGATCGCCTGCACCACCGGCAGGTAGGTCGCCAGGAACGCGTCGACGAGGCGGCGCTGGACCACGAACCGCGGGTAGGCCGTGCAGCGCTGCTTGGCGTACTCGAAGCCCTTCCGCAGGTGCGCCGACAGGCCCGCCCAGTCGGAGAACTCCCAGATGCCCCAACAGTTCAGGCCCTCCTGCTCGAGCATGTGCCGCTTGCCCGTGTCGACGAGCTGGGCGGCCACCTTGCCGCCGTTGTCCCGGCCGCCGACGAACGCGAGCGCGCCGAGCTCCATCGAGCGCACCAGCGCGCCGGAGAGCTTCGAGCCGTCGCCGGAGAGCAGCGTGACCGGCAGGCCGGCGTCGTTCATCAGCGCGTGCGCCACGGTCAGGCAGACCGCGCCACCCTGGGTCGGCGTCTTGGCGATCACCGCGTTGCCGGCGAGCAGCTGCACCAGCTCGGCGTGCACCAGCACCGACATCGGGTAGTTCCAGCTCGCGATGTTGCTCACCGGGCCGGACAGTGGCGACCGCTCGAACGGCCGGCCGTGCGCGTCGGTGGCGAGCATCTGGTCGATGTTCTCCACGTACCAGCGCACGCCGTCGAGCGCCCGGTCGACGTCGGCGCACGCGAGCTTCCACGGCTTGCCGATCTCCCAGGCGAGCAGCAGGGCCAGGTCGTCGCGGACCTCGGACATCGCGTCGACCGCGGCACTCACCCGCGCCTTGCGGTCGGCCAGCGGAACCTCCGCCCACTGCCGGTGCTGCTGGTGGGCGGCCGCGACGGCCTTGAGCGCGACCGGCTCGTCTACTTTGGACAGCTGACCGATGCCGGTCTGGTCCACCGGGGTGATCATCGGGGAGCGTTCGCCCGCGTCCTGCCAGCGTCCTTCGTACAGGTTGCGCAGGCGGTCACCGGTGAATCCGGCCGGCGCCACCTTGGCGATCCGCTCGGCCAACCTCGTCCACTGTGCATGCTCGGGAATCCGCAGCCCCACGGCAAACCTCCATCAAAGGTGACGGGTGCCGTTCTGATGCTGCCGCACCGAACACGGGAAACACTCGTGATGCGGTCGATGTCACGCACGAGTGACCGCCGGGTGCCAGGCATGGCGCCCGACGATCGCGGGTGGGCGCCGGCGGTTACGGCTCCCCGTCGAACCGCTTGCGGAAGCGGTCCTCCATCCGCTGCGAGAACGAGCTGCGGCGTGCCTTCGCGGACCCGCCGCCTTCGTCCTCCCCGGCGTCCTCCTCGCCCTCGCCGCCGCCTTGTCGAAGGGCGGAGAGCGTGAGCAGCGCGCCGACGAACATGACCAGGAAGCCGAGCAAACTGACCACCGGGACGCCGCCAGGCTTGAGCGGCAGGATCACTCCCAGCACCAGAAGTGCGACACCCAGTACGAACAGCGCGATGCCCTGCAGGCGTCGGCGCCGGGACGGACGGCGCAGGCGCGCACCCCGCACCGTGGATGCGAACTTGGGATCCTCGGCGTAAAGCGCACGCTCAATCTGGTCGAGCAGTCGCTGCTCGTGCTCGGAGAGTGGCATTCGTTCCTCCTCCGGCACAGCGGTCGCGAGCGCCGGGCGATCACGGTCTTTGGCCGCCGGACCCGGCGGGCGCCCCGCTCCGGGGGCGTCACCCTCCAGGATACGAGCCCCGAGCCCTCGCGACTACCCGATCCGGAATCATGGTCCTATGCGCCAGCAAAACCCGGTCGCTCACAAGTCTGCCATCAGCCCGCCCGAGCCCGCGCAGGTGGGCTGAATGGATCCCGAGCGAGCCCTGCGGCAGATCGCGTTCCTGCTGGAGCGCGGGGGCGAGCCCACCCACAAGGTCCAGGCCTTCCGGCGTGCCGCCGCCGTCGTGGCGGGCCTGGCCGAAGGCGAGCTGGCGAGGCGGCTGACGGCCGGCACGCTCACCGACCTGCCCGGCATCGGGCGCACCACCGCCGCCGTCATCACCGAGGCCGCGCGCGGCGAGACGCCGGCCTACCTCGACCGGCTGCTCGCCCTGGGCATCGAGCCGGTCGCCGGCGGTGAGACGCTGCGGGCCGAGCTGCGCGGGGACTGCCACACCCACTCGGACTGGTCCGACGGAGGCAGCCCCATCCGGGAGATGGCCGAGACCGCCATGCTCCTCGGGCACGACTGGATGGTCCTGACCGACCACTCCCCCCGGCTGACCGTCGCGAACGGGCTGTCCTCCGAGCGGCTGTGGCGCCAGCTGGACGTGGTCGAGGAGCTCAACCGCGAGCTCGCCCCGTTCCGGATCCTGACCGGCATCGAGGTCGACATCCTCGACGACGGCGGGCTGGACCAGACCCCGGAGCTGCTCGCCCGCCTGGACGTGGTGGTCGCGAGCGTGCACTCGAAGCTGCGGACGGCCAAGCCGGAGATGACCAAGCGGATGCTCGCGGCGATCGAGAACCCGCACACCGACATCCTCGGCCACTGCACGGGCCGGAAGGTGAAGGGCCGCGGGCGGCCGGAGTCGGAGTTCGACGCCGCCGAGGTGTTCGCCGCCTGCCGCGACCAGAACGTGGCCGTGGAGATCAACTCCCGGCCGGACCGGCTGGACCCGCCACGCCGGCTGGTGGAGCTCGCGCTGGAGACCGGCTGCATGTTCTCCGTCGACAGCGACGCGCACGCGCCGGGCCAGCTGGACTGGCTGCCCTACGGCTGCGAGCGTGCCGAGGAGTGCTCCGTGCCGCCGGAGCGGGTGATCAACACGAAGACCGCCGACGAGCTGCTCGACTGGATCCCATGAGGGCGGCGGACGACCTCGCGGACGCGGTGGCCACGGTCGCCGCCGCGGCGCGGATCGCCGTGCTGTCCGGCGCGGGCATCTCCACCGAGTCCGGCATCCCCGACTTCCGCGGACCCGACGGGCTGTGGACGACGAACCCCCGCAGCGAGCGGCTGTCGAACCTGCAGGCCTACGTCGCGGACCCCGACGTGCGGCGGCGGTCCTGGCAGGCACGGCTCGCGCATCCAGCGTGGCAGGCGGAGCCGAACGCCGCACACCGGGCGCTCGTGACGCTCGAGGAGACCGGCCGGCTGCACGCGATCCTCACGCAGAACATCGACGGGCTGCACCAGCGGGCCGGCTCCAGCCCGTCGCTCGTCGTGGAGCTGCACGGCTCCATGTTCGAGACGGTCTGCCTGACCTGTGGCGACCGGCTGCCGATGCGCGAGGCGCTCGACCGGGTCGAGGCGGGCGAGGTGGATCCGTCGTGCCAGGTGTGCGGCGGGATCCTCAAGTCGGCGACGATCTCGTTCGGCCAGCCGCTGGACACCGGCGTGCTCGCCCGGGCCCGCGAGGCGGCGGTGACGTGCGACCTGATGCTGGTCGTCGGCAGCTCGCTCGCGGTGCACCCGGCCGCCGGGCTGGTCGGGCTCGCCGCGCGGGCGGGCGCGACCGTGGTGATCTGCAACGGCTCGGAGACGCCGTACGACCGGCTCGCCGCGTTCGTGCTCCGCGAACGCCTGGGCATCCTGCTGCCGGAGCTGGTCAGGGGATCGTGAGACCGGCGGAGCGCAGGGCCTCCTCGACCCGCAGGCGCTCCATGTCCCGCTCCACCCCCTCGGGCAGCGTGTCGAGCTCGTGGGAGACGTCGACGGCCTCGCAGGCCTGGCGCAGCAGCTCGTCGTAGGCGGCGCGGGTGGCGACGCGCCGGACCATCGGCGTGCCGTCGGGGCACTGGACGAGCAGGCGGTGCACCCGGCGCAGGTCCGCGGCGAGCTGTTCGATGGGCAGGCTCTTGGCCACGACCCGGCGACGCCGGACACGCTCGCCGATGCCGTCGACGAGCCGCGGCACGCGCACCAGGAACCAGAACACCAGGGTCGGCGCGATCACCGCGAGCGCGAACAGCAGCACGTTCGCGATCGGTGAGGCCATACCCGAAGATTCTAGGCGCGAGCAGGCCGGATGAGCATCTGTGAATACCTAACAAAGACGGTTACGCGCACGGTGATTCTTCACCATAATGTGCTCTCATGGTCACCCTCCGCCGCACCTTCCTCGCGCTCGCCGCTGCCGTCGCGGTGGTCGCGTCCCTGCTGCTGAGCGCTCCGGCGAACGCGTTCCCCGGAGCGTTCCTCCACGCGCAGAGCACCGGCAACCGTGGCGTCGAGGTGCTGGCGATCCAGCACCTGCTCGTCCACCACGGCTTCGAGGCACCCACCGACGGCGTGTTCGGCGCGTCGACCGACACGGGCGTGCGGTCGTTCCAGTCGGCCAACGGGCTCGGCGTCGACGGCATCGTGGGGCCGGCGACGTGGGCGAAGCTGGTGCCGCAGCTGTCCGCGGGCGCGAGCGGACCGGCCGTACGCGCGTTGCAGGAGGAGCTCAACGCCAAGCTTCGGCTGTCGCTGCCGGTGAACGGCGAGTTCGACGCGGCCGTGTCCGACGCGGTGCGCTCGTTCCAGCAGCACGCCGGGATCAGCGTGGACGGCATCGTGGGGCCGATGACGTGGCAGAACCTGGTGTGGCACTACGACTACCCGGACCTCGACGCCGGGATGTGCGACCAGGACCCGGACGGCAACGGCACGGCGAACTGGGGCACGGCGGCGGCGATCGCGCAGCTGGAGACGGCGGTGCGGTCGTTCACCGGCCACGGGCCGGTACCGCTGGGCGACGCGGGCTTCGAGCACGGCGGCGACATCCCGGGCCACGGCAGCCACGAGGTCGGCATGGACATCGACCTGTGGCCCATCCGGACGGACAGCGCCCAGTGCACTGCGGACCGGATCACCTGGCGGTCGCCGACCTATGACCAGGCCGCCACCCGGGCCCTCGCCCAGGCGATCCGCGACGCCGCGCCGGGCCACGTGAAGCTGATCTTCTTCAACGACCCGGACCTCATCGCGGAGGGGCTGACCACGGAGTACCCCAACCACGACAACCACCTGCACGTGCGGTACTGCGAGAAGGTCCACCCGAACAGCCTCTACGACTGCTGAGCCAGGCGAACTCGTCCGGACCGCTCAGGACAGCAGGTTGCGGCCCTCGTGGTCGGTGTCCTCGTCCGGGCGCGGTGGGCCGGGCTTGGGCGCCGGCTCCGGGGCCGGATACGCGGTGCGGTACTGCTCGTCCAGCTCGGCCAGCAGCTCGCTGCCCTCGAAGGTGGGCGCCATCGTCGTGTGGACGGCGTCGGCGAGGTTTGCCTGTGCGGCGCGGATCGTGCGGAGGATGTCCGCCGCCAGCTCCGGGCCGGACCGGTCCCGGGGGCCCAGCTCGAGGTCCACCACGTTGCCCGACGAGTTGACGGTGACCGTGATCTGGCCGTCGTCGCTGCGTTCCGTCGCGCGGACGCGCTCCAGGCCGTCCCGGATCTGTTCGGCCCGGCGCTGCGCCGCCGCCAGCCTCGCCTCGTACTCGGCAGGTGGATCGGTCACTCCCAGACGGTAGCGCAGCGGCTCACCGGGGATCGCCGAGTGCGCCGGACCTGTCACGACCCAGCAGCGTGGCCGGACGCACCGCCGCACCACCGAACCGCGCCCGCGCCTGATCGGCGGCCTGGTCGGCGTCCCGCCAGCCGCGCTCCGGGGCGTCGAGGACGAGTTGCTCGCTGCCCTGCTCGCCCAGCTGCTCCATCCGCACGCCGATGAGCCGCACCGCGCCCGGCGGCGTCTGCTCGTCGAGCAGGCGGCACGCGGTCCGGTAGATCTCCTGCGTGACGTCCGTGGCCACCGGCAGCGTGCGCGACCGCGTGATCGTCGTGAAATCGGCGAACCGCACCTTGATCGACACCGTGCGCCCGCGCAGGCCACGCCGGCGCAACGCCGCGGCGGTCTTCTCCGCCAGCCGCAGCAGCTCCTCCTTCAGCAGGCCACGGTCGGTGTGGTCGACCTCGAACGTCTCCTCCGCACCGACGGACTTCTCCACCGACACCGGCTCCACGGCCCGGTCGTCGTGCCCGCGGGCCAGCGCGTGCAGGTGCTCGGCGGCCGCGTTGCCCAGCGTGCGGCGTAATCGGGGCAGCGGCGTGGCCGCGACGTCACCGACGCGGTTCAGGCCGACCGCCCAGAGCCGCTCGGCGGTGCGCTTGCCCACCCCCCACAACACGGACACCGGCAGCGGGTGCAGGAACGCCAGCACCTCGTCGCGCGGCACCACGAGCATGCCGTCGGGCTTGCACAGCCCCGACGCGAGCTTGGCGACGAACTTGGTGGCCGCGACCCCGACCGAGCAGGTGATTCCGTGCTCGGCGACGACCCGTGCACGGATCTGCTCGGCGACCTGGCCGGGCGTCTGGCGCAGCCGCCGCAGCGCGCCCGCCACGTCGAGGAACGCCTCGTCCAGGCTCAGCGGCTCGACCAGCGGCGTGACGTCCCGGAAGATCGCCATCACGCCGGCCGAGACCTCCTGGTACAGCGGAAAGGTCGGCGGCAGGAACACCGCCTTCGGACACAGCCGCCGGGCGTGTGCGGTCGGCATCGCGGAGCGGACGCCGTAGGTGCGGGCGAGGTAGTTGGCGGAGCTGACCACGCCCCGGCCGCCCGTGCCGCCGACGACGACCGGGCGGTCGGCCAGCTCAGGCCGCTCGCGGATCTCCACCGACGCGTAGAAGGCGTCCATGTCGACGTGCAGCACCGCGCACCCGGTGTCGTCGGGCCAGACGCCGCCGCGCGCCTTGTACCGGTCGACCAGGCCGCGCGGCAGGTCCCCACTGCGCCCCATGCCACGAGCCTCCCAGACCGCACCGACGATTACGCGACGCGGCGCGCCACCGCGTGCAGCCGGCTGGCGATGTCGCGCAGCGGCGCGGTCGCGGCGAGCCGGCGTTCCAGCTCGGCGAGCGACTGCTCGGCGCTCGGATCCTGCTCCAGCACGGCGCCCGGAACGAGGTCGGTGAGCACGCCCTGACCGTGCAGCAGCTCGACGACGAGGCCGGCGTCGGTGAGCAGGTGGGTCAGGCCGTCGGTGTCGAAGCGGCGCAGCAGCGGCTCGTCGGGCAGCCGGCCCGCCGGGTCCGCGGCGAGCGCCCGGGCCTCGGCGAGGCGGCCGGCGATCGCGTGGTGCAGCAGCGCGGCGGTGCGGTTGGCGACGACCACGGAGACCACCCCGTCCACGGCGAGCGCATCGACCATGGCGGCCACGGTGTTCTTCGGGTCGTCGACGACCTCGAGCACGCCGTGCGCGACGACCAGGTCCGCGCTGCCCGCACCGACCACCTGGCCGAGCGCGTCGCTGTCGGCCTGCACGGCGGTGATCCGGTCGGCGACGCCGGCGTCCTCGGCCCGGCGGGACAGCGTCGCGAGCGCGTTCGGGTTCGGCTCGACGACCGTGACGACACATCCCGAGGCGGCCAGCGGCACGGCCAGAACGCCGCTACCACCGCCGACGTCGAGCACCCGGGCCGCGACGTCGCCCCGGCGCCGCCGCACGGCGGCCAGCTCGGCGTCGATCGCGAGGCGAACTGCATCCGGTCGCATGAACCGGAACTGTAGTGCCGCTCCCCGGGCACCGTAGGGTTGCCGGCGTGCAAACGGTGGCGGTGCTCAGCCTCAAGGGTGGTGTCGGCAAGACCACCATCGTGCTCGGCCTTGCCTCGGCAGCGCTGCGCCGGGGCGCGCGCACGCTGGTGGTCGACCTCGACCCCCAGTGCAACGCCACGGCCACCCTCGACCCCGACGACACCTCGGCCACGCTCGCCGACGTGCTCGAGACCCCGCGCCCCGCGGTGCTGCGGGACGCGATCGCGCGCAGCGGGTGGGGCGAGGAGGTCGACGTGCTCGTGGGCTCGGAGACCCTCGAGCTGCTCAACGACCAGGACCCGGATCCGCGCCGCCTCGAGAAGCTCAGCCGCGCGCTGACGGAGCTCGGTCCGCTACTGGACGACGGGCAGCTGCCCTACCAGCTCGTGCTGCTGGACTGCCCGCCCTCGCTCGGCCGGCTGACCCGCTCCGCACTGCTGGCCGCGCACGGCGCGCTGCTCGTCACCGAGCCGACGCTGTTCGCGGTCTCCGGCGCGCAACGGGCGTTCGAGGCGGTGGAGCGGACGCGCGAGGAGCACAACCCGAGCCTCACGCCGCTGGGCGTGGTGGTCAACCGGGTGCGGCCGCAGTCCTACGAGCACCAGTACCGGATCGCCGAGCTGCGCGAGCACTTCGGCCGGCTGGTGATGCCGGTCGCCCTGCCGGACCGGCTCGCGGTGCAGCAGGCGCAGGGCGCGTGCGTGCCGATCCACCAGTGGGGCACGCCGGGTGCGCGCGAGGTGTCGCTGGCGCTGAACCTGTTGCTGGCGCGGGTGTTGCGGACCAGCGGCCGCGGCCGGCACCGGACGGACAACTGGCCGGAGGCCGACAGCGACGCCGGCCCTGGCATCGGGGTCGACGAGAGCGACGGCGACACCGATCTGGACGTGGTCGTCGAGAACTGACGCGACGGCCGCCCTCGACCGGCTGCGGGTCGGCCCCGTTCGGCCGGCTCAGCCGACGCAGATCAGCGACGAGCAGGTGGTCGTCGTCGTGGTCGGTGGTGGGTTCGCGGTGGTCCGCGGGGGCGGTGGCGGTTCCTCGGTCGTGGTGCTCGGATCGGCCGGCCGGTCCCGCGTGGTGGTCGTCGTCGTGGTGGTCGTGGTGGTCGTCGTCGAGCTCGATGTCGGCCGGCGGGACGAGGTCGTCGTGGTCGGCACCTCGGTGGGCCGCGGCTGTTGTCCCGGCGGCACGGGCTCGACGGCGGCCCGGCCCGCCGGTGACGGGCGCTGGCCCGACTCCCCACCCACGACGCCCGCCGCGAGCAGGGCGGCGGTCACCGCTCCGATGACGGCACCAGCCGCCACCCGACCGTGAGCACTGTGCAGGGGGGATCCCATGGTGAGGATGGCCCTTCGAGGTCAGTTGGCGACAGCCGGTAGTGGAGCAGCGAATCTACCACCACCCGATCGGCTCAGATGCACTCGACAGGCTGGCGTAGTACGGGTTCGGCAGTGAGTTGAATCGCGCCGAAAAGCTTTGTCGCGATGGGCCCGTGGCACGTAATCTCGCGGTACACGAGAAAGGAGGTGGTCCAAAGGTGATATCGCAACGGACTCGTGAGGTGGCTGTCCGCTAGGACCACCGACCGGACATGGTTTTCCCGGCTGCGCAACACGGCTGACATCGGGTTTCCGGTGCCGTAGGCGCGTGGTGTGGTCGACGAGGCCAGGTTCGAAACACTCCTGGCCTCGGTGCGAATACCAGGCAGTCACCCGGCCCCCGGTGCTCTCAGGGATGTAGTCCGACCCTGAGCCCGCGATCCTCGATCGCCGGAGCAGCCCGGGGGCCGCTTCCTATTTCCCGCCGAGCTCGTCGAGCGCCCGCTCCGCCTGCTGCACGAGCCGCCACGCCTGGCTCGCCCGGCGCTCGGCGTCCTTCACCGACCGACTCGCCGAGCCGACCCGCCGCCGCGCCTCCTTCTCGCGGGTCTCGGCGGCGTCGAGCTCCTCGTAGATCCGCCGGACCTCCTCGGTCGCCTCGTCGGCCAGGCGCTGCGCCTCGGCCAGGATCCGATCCTCCTCGGCGCGATCGGCCTCCGCCTCCTTGACCGTCGCGCGTGCCTTCTCGAGCTCCTCGCGCGCCTTGGCGAGCTTGCGCTCGTGCTCGGCCCGCTCCCGCTCCGACCGCTCGGGCTTCGCCTTGGCCTTGGCCTTCGCCCTGGCCGGCGGCCCGACCGGTGTCCGATCGCCGGACACGTCCGGCCATGCGGCGACCGCGGCGGCGAGCTCCTTGGCCGACGTCAGCCGCCCGGCCAGCAGCACGCGCGCAACGTCGGCGTCGGCGATGGCGGTCGTGAAGATCTCCTCCAGCTCGCGGGTCACCGACTCCGAGAGCCCCGCGCCGCCCTGCTCACCGGCCTGCTTGACCAGCGTGTTGACCAGCTGGGTTCGCTTCTGGGACAACGACTTCAGGTCGGCGCCCGCGAGGTTCGCGTGGGCCTCGCGCAGCGCGTCGCCGAGCTCGGCGACCCGGTCGATGTTCGAGTCGGGGTCGCGAGCGAGCTGGTTGGCGAGCCAGGCGGACGTCGTCGGCTTGCCGAGCTTCTCGATCGCCGCGGCGATCCCGGGATCACCGGCGGCCTTCGCGGCCTTCGCGAGCTCCTTGCGCCGGGGCGTGAAGTCCTCCCGCGAGCCGGCGTAGAGCTCCTCGGCCGCGGATTCCAGGTCGACTGTGTCGGGCACACCACCATCTTGGCGCGTCCGGCTCGGTGAAACGATGTCCACGTGGTCTACCAGCATGTTCTGCGTCGCGCGCTGTTCCGGTCGGGCGGCGGTGACCCCGAGGTCGCGCACGAGCGCACGGTCGCGGCGATGTCCCGGCTCGGCCGCGTGCGCCCGCTGACCGCGGCGCTGCGGCGGTTCTACGGCGCCTCGACGCCGCGCACGGTGTTCGGCGTCCGGTTCCCCGGACCGGTGGGCCTCGCGGCCGGCGTGGACAAGAACGGCGTGGCGGTGCGCGGTTGGCCGGCGTTCGGGTTCGGCTTCGTGGAGGTCGGCACGGTGACGTGGCACGCGCAGCCGGGCAACCCGCGGCCTCGCCTGTACCGGCTGCCGGCGAGCGAGGCCGTGATCAACCGGATGGGGTTCAACAACCTCGGCGCGGCCGCGCTGGCCGAGCGACTGCGGCGGATGGGCCCGGCGCCGGTACCGGTCGGGATCAGCGTCGGGCGGTCCAAGGTCGCGACCGACGCCGTGGCGGACTACGTCTCGTCGGTCCGGGCGCTCTGGCCGTACGCCGACTACTTCGCGGTGAACGTCAGCTCGCCCAACACGCCGGGGTTGCGGGGGTTGCAGGACCGGTCCGCGCTGGACTCGCTGCTGGCGGCGTTGTCGCCGGAGGCACACGGCCGGCCGTTGCTGGTGAAGATCGCGCCGGACCTGTCGTTCGAGGCGATCGAGGACGTGCTCGACGTGTGCCACGCGCGCGGGGTCGCCGGGGTGATCGCCACCAACACCACCCTGGCCCGGGACGGTCTTTCGCCCGCGGACGCCGGGATGGCCGCGCAGGACGGCGGCCTGTCGGGGCGGCCGCTGGCCGGGCGGTCGCTCGCGGTCGTGTCCTTCGTGGCCGGCCGGAGCGAGCTGCCGGTCGTCGGGGTCGGGGGCATCCACACGGCCGAGGACGCCCAGCGGATGTTCGACGCCGGGGCCGCCCTGGTTCAGCTCTACACGGGGTTCATCTACCGCGGACCCGCGCTGGTCCGGCGGATCAACCGGCTCGCCGCGCGCTGACCGGCCTGCCGCTCAGTCGGCGGCGTCGGACAGCTCGCGCAGCGCGACCGCCAGCCCGGCCAGGTGGTCCGTGGCCTCCGTGAGCTCCTGCTTCGGTCCGGGCGCCGAGCTCGCGGCCACCACCCGGCCAGCCGCGGCCACCAGGCTCCGGTAGCCGTCCAGGCCCTCGTCGAGCTGCTCACGCAGGCGGGACACGCCCTCCACGAGCGGGCCGCGCTCCAGGGGTGGCGCGTGGTCGCGGGCCAGCTCCACCGCGACCAGCTGGGCGGCCACCGCGCGCAGGGCGGTCGCCGCCTCGGTGCTCGTCGCCCGGGCCTGGGCCACCGACTCGACCGGGACCGCCGCCGGCACGCCGTCCGTGCCCGACAGCTGAGCCAGCACCTGCCCCAGCGCCTCCTCCGCCTCCGCCAGGCGCTGCATGGGCTCGCGGGCGGCCGAGCGCTTCGGGGGCATGGCCGCGGGCGCTCCGGTCGCTGCCGCCGGAACGCCCGGGCGGGGGTGGATGGCCTCGAACTCGCGTTGGTTGTTCTTCGCCATCGCCAGCTTGAGGGTCGAGCGGAATGTGATCACGACCGCCACGAGCGTCGCCGCGATCACGCCGACCAGGGCCGAACCCTCGCCGTCCGCCACGGCTCCCGTGGCCACGCCGACGATCAGCAGCCCGCACAGCATCGTGATCAGGACCCACGCGGTGAGCCACCGCGACGCCCATACCCGCTTGCGGGCCAGCCGGCGCCGCTGGCGCTCGATGCGCACCTTCTCGTCGCCCCGGCGGGTCCACGCCTCCTGGACCTGCTGCATGACATCGCTCTTGATGTACCGGTTGGCGAGCCGGGTCAGCTGGTAGATCTCTCGCCCGCGCATGGCGCCGACACCTCCCCGCCGAAGCGACTAAGCGACTGACTCAGGTGGTCTGCCCGTTCGCCTTCTGCTCCTGGGCGACGCGCTGCGCGATCTCGGCATCGATGTTCGACGTGGCCGGAGCGGCGGACTTGGTGTTCGAGCCGCCGGTGACCTGCGGCGTGACCGAACCGCCGGACATCGACGCGCGGATCTGCTCCAACCGGGACTGGCCGGCCATCTCCGTGGTCGACGCCTGGACCTCCATCATCCGACCCTGGATCGAGTTCTGGGACAGCTCCGCCGAGCCGAGCGCGGTGGTATACCGCTTCTCGATCTTGTCGCGGACCTCCTCCAGCGACGGCGTGTTGCCCGGCGCCGCCAGCTCGCTCATCTGGTTGAGGCTCTTGGAGACCTGCTCCTGCATCTTCGCCTGCTCGAGCTGGCTCAGCAGCTTCGTGCGCTCGGCGAGCTTGTTCTGCAGCATCATCGCGTTGCGCTCGACCGCGGACTTCGCCTGCGTGGCCGCCTGCAGCGCCTGGTCGTGCAGCGTCTTCAGGTCCTCGATGTCCTGCTCGGCCGTGACGAGCTGCGTCGCGAACGACGACGCCGCCTGCTCGAACTGGGTGGCCTTCGCCTCGTCGCCCTTGGACCGCGCCTCGTCGGCGAGCACCAGCGCCTGGCGCGCGGAGGACTGCAACTTCTCGACATTGCCGAGCTGGCGGTTGAGCTTCATCTCCAACTGCCGCTGGTTGCCGATCACCGCGGCCGCCTGCTGGGACAGCGCCTGGTGCTGACGCTGGGCCTCCTCGATGGCCTGCTGGATCTGTACCTTCGGGTCGGCGTGCTCGTCGATCTTCGACGAGAAGGCTGCCATGAGGTACTTCCAGAACTTCACGAACGGGTTGGCCATCTCCTCCGCCTGCCTTCTCCGTGCTGGTCCGCTTCTGGCTGCCACTCCGGGCCGCTTACGCAGTTGGTATGGCAACGCCCCGTCATCGCTGTGGGTTCCATCGTGTCAGGTCCTCGGTCGTCCTCACCACCGGACCCGGTCGAAATCAGGTACCGATTCAGGGTTAGCCCTGACCGCCCGGACCGATCTCAGGGTTGGACGCCTGCCGGACCTCCACGAGGCCCTCCCTCAGGGCATCGAGCCTACCCGTGAGCTGGGCGGTGGCGGTGTCGGTCGCGCCGCCGTGCGGGCTGAGGTCGGTCGCGGCCCCGCTGATCAGCTCGGCCAGCTCGTCGCGCGCCCGCTCCAGCTCGGTGACCATGGCCTGCATCTTCGCCAGCAGCGCGTCCCGCTGCTCACGCTGCCGCTCGGCCGCGGCGATGCGCGCGGACACCGCCTCGTGGGACCGGGCGAGGTCCGCGGCGGCCGGACCGCCCTCGGCCTCGGCGAGCGCCGTGGCGAGCGTGCGGCGCTCCTCCTCCAGCGACGGCACCGGGATCCCGGCCAGCGCGTGGTCGAGCTCTGCGACCTGGCGCGCGGTGAGCCGCAGCTCCACGACGACGTGTGCGGCGTCCTCGGAGATCCCGTGCAGCGCGGCGTGCTCCCCGAGCGTCGTGCCGAGCTCGCGCAGTACCCGCTCGCCGCGTGACACCCACACCTGAGCAGGGCTGCCCATGATCGGCCGGCGGGCGCCAGGCGACACGTCCTCGACGACCTGCCGGCGGGTGCTGCGGATCATCAGCGGCACGCTCACCACCGCCGCGATGCCGATCACGACGAGGACGACGATGAGCACGGTGGTGAGCAGCACGAACCTCCGATTCCTTGCGTGGCACCGGAGTCTAGTGGCCCGGACGGTCAGCCCCGACGATCAACCCAGACGATCAGGCGGCGAACACCGCGCCCATCCGGTGGCCCCCGAGGGAGGCCTCCATCCGGTGGCTGAGCACGGGCTGGATGCGTAGGTCGGCCAGGTTCTCGCCGACCGTGGCCGGGACCAGCCGGCCGCCCTCGACGCCATCGACCGCCGAACGCCGGTCGTCGCCCGCCGCATCCATGGCGTCCATCGCATCCATGGCGTCCATCGCCTCGGTCCGCTCCGGGCGCTCGGCCGGCTCGGGTACCCGGTGGTCCACCGAGTCCAGCGCCCCCATGTCGCTCGCCACGTGGTGCAGCAGCTGGGACAGCGGCAGCTCCAGCGCGTCACAGATCGCGGCCAGCAGCTCGCTCGACGCCTCCTTGCGCCCCCGCTCGACCTCGGAGAGGTACCCCAGGCTCACCCGCGCCGCGCGGGAGACCTCGCGGAGCGTGCGGCTCTGGTTGGTGCGGGCATGCCGGAGTCGATCACCGATCGCCTCACGCAACAGCACGGCCATCGCGCGCCTCCCTCCAAGATCAACCGCCCGAAAGTCGGGTCGGGCACAGTGTCCACGTTACCGAGACCGCACGATCATCGGCAGCGACATCACCGCGCGTCCGCCACAAGCGAACGATCGAGCGCGTCCCGATGTTCCCGAAGGTAGTGCCCGCGCCTGGAGCCACAGTCGAGATCACCCAGCGGCCGGCTCCGCCAACTGCGAGCTGAACAGGTCGAACGCCGCGCGCACCGCACCCGCGCGGACCTGGTGGCGGTTGCCGTCGATCCCGATCGTGTGCACGGTCGTGCCGCCGGCGCCGGCCACCGCCAGGTGGACCACGCCGGGTTCCACCCCGTCCTGCAGGTCGGGTCCGGCGACGCCGGTGAGCCCGATCCCCCAGCTCGCCCGGCAGGTGATCCGGGCGCCCCTGGCCAGCTGCTCGGCGATCAGCGGATGCACCGCGCCGTGCTCGGCGAGCGCGGCCGCGTCCACGCCGGCGAGCTCGTTCTTCAGCGACGTCGCGTACACGACCACGCCGCCCCGCACGACCTTGCTCGACCCGGGCACGCTGGTCAGCGCGGCAACGACCAGCCCGCCGGTGAGCGACTCGGCGGTCGCGACGGTCTCCCCGCGCTCGCGCAGGGTCACGATCAGGTCGGTCAGGTGTTCGGCGTCGAGGCCGAGCAGATCGGCGAGTGGGTTCCTAGCCACTGGCGCGCAGGCGGATCGCCCGGATCACGTAGTCGACGCCGGTGACGACGGTCAGTGCCACCGCGACGCCCATCGCGGTCCACTCGACCGGGTCGAACCACGCGGGCAACGGCAGCAGGAACATCCCGATCGCGACGATCTGGATGAGCGTCTTCGCCTTGCCGCCGAAGCTGGCCGCGATCACGCCGTACCGGATCACCCAGAACCGCAGCAGCGTCACGCCGACCTCCCGGACGGCGATCGTGACGGTGACCCACCACGGCAGCTCGCCGATGATCGACAGCCCGATGAGGGCGGCTCCGGTCAGCGCCTTGTCCGCGATCGGATCGATGACCTTGCCGAAGTCGGTGACCAGCCCGAACTTGCGGGCCAGCCGCCCGTCGACGTGGTCGGTGACCGAGGCGACGGCGAACACGAACGCGGCGGTCAGCCGCCAGCCGGTCGAGTCCTCCGCGGCGAACAGGGTCAGCAGGAACACCGGCACCAGCGCGAGCCGGGTCACCGTCAGGATGTTCGCGACGTTGACGAGGGGGACCGGGACGGCCGTCACCCGGGCGTCGGGTGGCGGCGTGCCGTCGGCCGGCGTGGAACTCACGACGACCCCTCGCGGGCTCGGTGTCGCCGCTCGCGGTCGCCCTGTGACATTGACTCGTTCGCATGCTCGCGAGCTGTGTTCATTGATTCGCTCGCAAGCTCGCTCATGTGCGAGGCCTCGATGTTCTCGACCGGAGCCACGATCAGGTCCACACCCTCCGCACCGACCACCTTTCCGCGAACCAGGTCGCCCACCATCAGCTCCGCCTCACCGGTGAGCAGGCATTCGCCGTCCACCTCTGGTCCCTGGTGCGCGGCCCGGCCGGCGCACTCGCCACCCTCCACTCGCTCGACGAGCACCAACACCTCGTCGCCGACCCGATCCTCCGCCCGCTGCGCGGTGAGCTGCTCGACGAGCTCCGACAGGCGCGCGACCCGCTCGGCCACGACCCGCGGGTCGAGCTTGCCTCCCAGCCGCGCCGCCTCCGTGCCGTCCTCGTCGGAGTAGCCGAACACGCCGACCACGTCCAGCCGCGCCTCGGTGAGGAACCGCTCCAGCTCGGCCAGCTCCTCCTCGGTCTCCCCGGGGAAGCCGACGATCACGTTGCTGCGGATGCCCGAGTCCGGGGCGAGCGAGCGGATCTGCTCGACCAGCGCGAGGAACGGCTCGATGCCGCCGAAGCGGCGCATCCGGCGCAGCACGGTCGAGCTGGCGTGCTGGAAGGACATGTCGAAGTAGTTCGCGACGCCGTCGGTGCCGGCGATCGCGTGCAGCAGGCCGGGCCGGGTCTCCGCGGGCTGGAGGTAGGACACCCGTACCCGGTCGACGCCGTCGATCGCGGCGAGGCGGGGCAGCAGTCGCTCCAGCGCGTCCGGTCCGCCGAGCTCGCGGCCGAGATCCTTGCCGTAGGACGTGGAGTTCTCGCTGACCAGGAACAGCTCGCGGACACCCTGCCCGGCGAGCCACGCGGCCTCGGCCAGCACCTCGTCGGGTGTCCTGGACACGAACGCGCCGCGGAACGAGGGGATCGCGCAGAACGAGCAGCGCCGGTCGCAGCCGGAGGCGATCTTGAGCGGCGCCACCGGCGCGTCGTCGAGGCGCTTGCGCGGCACCCGCGGACCCCAGCCGTGGCCGGGCACCGACACGTCCGAGACCGCCGGCCGCTGGACCGGAGTGATCGGCAGCAGCGTGCGACGGTCGGCCGGCCGGTGGGACGGGATCGCTCGGCCGGCGACCACGTCGTCCAGCCGCTCTCCCAGGTTCGGGTAGTGGTCGAAGCCGAGCACGGCGGCCGCCTCCGGCAGGCTCTCGGCGAGCTCGGTGCCGTACCGCTGCGCCATGCAGCCGACCGCGACGACCTTCTTGCCGGTGTCGGCGGCGGCCAGCAGCGCGTCCACGGAGTCCTTCTTGGCGGACTCGACGAAGCCGCACGTGTTCACGACGATCACGTCCGCGTCGGACTCGTCGTCGCCGACCTCCCAGCCTCCGTCGGCCAGGCGGCCGGCGAGCTCTTCGGAATCGACCTCGTTGCGGGCACACCCGAGGGTGAGCAGGGCGGCACGGCGCGACGGTGGTGGTGCGGACACGGCTCTCAGGGTAACCGCCGACGGTTGCTCCGAACCGGTTACTACCGGTCCGTCTCCGCGGCGAGCGTGATGTCGAACCGCGCGGTGTGGAAGGGCACGTCCAGCTCGCGCCCGTCCGGCGACCGACCGGGCCCGTGCCGGGGGAACTCGATCACCAGCGACGGCTTGACGCCGAACACCGCGTCGTCGTCGAGGTGCGCGCTGTCCGCGGTGAACACGTGCGTGACGAGCGTGCGGTACCCGGGCGCGGAGACCATGAAGTGCACGTGGGCCGGGCGCATCGGGCCGCGGCCGGCCGCGACGAGCAGCTCACCCACCGGCCCGTCGCCGGGGATCGGGTACGCCTCGGGGTGCACGGACCAGAACGCGTACCGGCCCCGCTCGTCCGCGCGGAGCCGGCCGCGGCCGCGTGGACGGTCCAGGTCGGCGTACTGAACGTCGTAGCGACCGTCCTCGTCGGACTGCCAGATCTCCAGCACGGCACCGGGAACCGGCTCGCCGGCGGTGTTCGTCACGGTTCCCTCGACGAAGCACGGCGTGCCCGGTGCGCCGACGCAGATGTCCGCGCCGAGCGCGAACTCGGGCGCACCCTCGACGAAGAACGGGCCGAGCACGGTCGACTCGGTGGGCGGCCGGGACTCGTCGGCACGAGCCGGGTGGTTGATGTCGATCACCGCCATCGAGGCGCCGAGCACGTCGGAGAGCAGGATGAACTCCTGGCGCTTGTCGTCGCACGTCTGCCCGGTGCGGGTGAGGAAGTCGATGGCGGCGGCCCACTCCTGCTCGGTGAGCCGGACGTCCGCGAGGAACGCGTGCAGGTGCTTGACGAGGCTCGTCGCGATCTCCCGGAACCGCGGGTCCCCGGCCCCCTCGAAGCTCGCCACGACCCGGTCGGTGAGGTTCATGCCGGCCACCTTCCCTCGTATGCGGCCGTCAGCAGGGCGGCGGCGTCCGGTGTGCGGCGCACGGCGTCGTCGAGGTCCTCGGCATTCAGGCCGATCTCGCGCAGGCTGGTGGGCGCGCCGATCCGCTCCGCCAGCCCGCGCAGTCCGTCCGCGTCGACGCCACCGGTGCGGGCCGCCGTGTACGGCAGCAGCACGGCGTGGGTGGGCGCGTGCGGCAGGCCGTACGCGCCACCGAGCGCGTGGCACAGCTTGTGGTGCGGACCCGAGCCGACCACCGCGAACGCCGAGGCGGCCAGGTACGCGCCGTACAGCGCCTCGGTCCGGTCCTGCTCGGCCACGGCCTTCGGCAGCCCGGCCGAGAGCACCCGGACGGCCTCGTGCCCGACGAGCGCGGTGACCGGGTCGGCGGCGTGCGCCCGTACCGCGTGGGCGAGCGCGTTCATCCCGCTGGCGGCCGTGATCGCCGGCGGCAGCCCCACGGTCAGGTCCGGGTCGTACACGACGAGCCGCGGCAGCGCGTCCATCGACCGGCCGGTGTGTTTCTCCCCACCCTCCGTGCGCCCCCACACCGGGGTCATCTCCGACCCCGAGTAGGTGGTCGGCACCGCGACGATCGGCACCCGCATCGACAGCGCGACGGCCTTCGCGGTGCCCACCGACGCCCCGCCGCCGACCGACAGCAGACAGTCCACATGGGACCGAGTGGCCACGTCGAGCGCGGCGCAGGCGATCTCGGCGGGCACGTGCTCGCGCACGTCGGTGAACACGTCCACGACCGGCAGTCGCTCGGCCAGCGAGCGGGCGAGCGGCTCGCCGCGCCTGGTCGTCACCAGCAGCACCCGCGACACCCGCAGCGCCGCGACCTCGCCGGCCAGCGCGGAGCGCGCCGCGCCTGCCCCGAACACGACCCGCCCGGGCATCGCCGTCCGCGTGAACTCGAGCATCACACGGCCCGCGCGCTCGGGTGGTAGGCGGCGCCCAGCGCCTCACTGATCTCGGCGGCCGCCGCCACCAGAGCCGGCACGTACTCGCGGCGGACGCGGTCCAGCGGCACCGACGACGGCACCGACATGCCGAGCGCGGCGACCACCCAGTTCGCGCTGTCCAGCACGGGTGCGGAGAACGACCGCACGCCCTCCTCGTACTCCTGGTCCACGAGTGCCCAGCCCTGCTCCCCCACCTCGGTGACGATCGCCGCGAGCCGCGCCGGGTCGGTGACGGTCGACGGGGTGAGCGCGGCGAACGGCCCGTCGGGCCGCTCCGCCCGGGCGGCCAGCAGCACGCGGCCGGCGGCCGTCGCGTAGGCCGGCATCCGGGTGCCCGGCAACAGCGTGTGCGGCATGCCCCGGCGCGGCGGCACCCGGTACAGGAACACCGCGTCCTCGCCGTCCAGCGCGATCAGCGAGCACGTGTGCCCGACGACCTCGGTGACCGCCTCCATCGGCCGCCGGGCGACCTCGGTCAGGTCGAGCGACGAGGTGAACGCGTGCCCGAGCGCGAGCACGTGCGGGGTCAGCGCGTACGCCCGGCCCTCCGCGCGCAGGTAGCCGAGGCGCTCCAGGGTCAGCACGAGCCGCCGCACGGTCGGCCGGGACAGGCCGGTCACGCCGGCCAGCTGCGCGATCGTGAGCAGCGGGCGGTGTCCCGCGAACGCGAGGAGCACCGACAGGCCCCGCTCGAGGGACTGCACGTAGTCCTTGTCCTCCGGATCCTTCATGAGCCTCGTCCGCATTGCGTACGACCGTGCCGCTATCCGGCAGATCCAGCGTGGCCCCAGGTCACCGCGGGTGTCAATGTCCACACCGATTCAGTCTGCGGCCCGTTCGGCGGTTAGGTTTGCACCGTGGAAGACGTCGTGGTCCGCCGCGCCCGGATCGGCGACGTGCGGGTGATCAAGTCGATCATCGACACCTATGTCGGCAAGGTGCTGTTGGCCAAGGAGCTCGTCACCCTCTACGAGGACGTGCAGGAGTTCCTGGTGGCCGAGCGCAACGGCGAGCACGGCCGCGAGCTGCTGGGCTGCGGCGCGCTGCACGTGCTGTGGGAGGACATCGCGGAGATCCGCTCGATCGCGGTGCTGCCGCACGCGCTGCGGCTGGGCGTCGGCGGCATGCTCGTCGAGCGGCTGATCGCGCTCGCCCGCGACCTCGGGCTCCCCCGGCTGTTCGTGCTGACCTTCGAGACGGAGTTCTTCGCTCGGTACGGGTTCGTGGAGATCGAGGGCACCCCGGTGAGCTCGGAGGTCTACGAGGAGATACGCCGCTCGGCCGACGAGGGCGTCGCGGAGTTCCTGGATCTGCCCTACGTCAAGCCGAACACGCTCGGCAACGCGCGCATGCTGCTCGAGCTGTAACCAACTTTCGATATCACCCTTTAGCCCGTTAGGTGGTTTCCGGTTCATGATCCTCCTGGCGTAATGGATCAGGGTCCGCAACGGCGCGGGTCCGTCACGCCTCACGAGGGAGATCTCCGTGGCCACGTCAACCCTGCGTCGTGCTGCCCGGGCAACCGTCACAGCCATCGCCGTCAGCAGCGCCATGATCGTCGGCACCGCGTACGCCGAGGCTTCGCTCGACCCCGCCGAGCTCGAACAGGTCACCGATCAGTACCTGTACGACGCCAGCCTGACCAGCTTCCAGAGCATCCGGATCGAGCAGCCCTACGGCGACCAGCTCGACTGGAGCTCCGACGGCTGCTCGAACTCGCCGGACAACCCGTTCGGCTTCAACCTGGTGAGGGCGTGCTACCGGCACGACTTCGGCTACCGGAACTACAAGGACCAAGGCCGGTTCACCGAGTCCAACCGGTTCGCGATCGACAACCAGTTCCGGGACGACATGTACGAGGTCTGCGACGGCAACTGGGCATGCAACCGGTTCGCCGACACGTACTACTGGGCCGTGCGCCAGTTCGGCGGCTGACCGGTCGTCGTGCGGAGCGGGGTGCGCGACCCGCGGCCCCGCTCCGTCGTCACTGCTGCGGCGGGTACTGCTGAGGCGGGTACTGCTGAGGCGGGTACTGCTGCCCCGGGTGTTGCGGCGGGTACTGGCCCGGCTGCTGCGGCGGGTACTGCTGGGGCGGGTACTGCTGCTGTGGATATTGCTGCGGCGGGTACTGCTGCCCCGGGTGCTGTGCGTACGGCGGGGGCGTCTGGAAGTTCGGCGCGCCCGGGTAGCCGGGCTCGGGGTAGCCGCCCTGGCCGTAGGCGTTGAAGTTCGGGTCGGCGACCGGGCCCACGTACCTCGCCTGACCGAAGGCGAGAATCGGGACGCCGACGTATGGCAGGAAGATCAGCAGTACCGCGAACCCGCCGCCCCTGCCGAACGCCTTCGCCAGATCAATCATCAGGATGATCGACATGATGAGGTTCACCAGCGGGATGAAGAACAGGATGAGCCACCACCCCGGGCGGCCGACGAGCTTCAGCAGCACGTAGATGTTGTAGAACGGCACGATCGCGGCCCAGCCTGGCTGGCCGGCCTTGATGTACATCTTCCAGTAGGACGCGATCAAGAAGATCACGAGAGCCAGGCTGATCAGGCCGACCACGAGAAGCACCGGCGCGGACACGGCCGTGTCGGTCTCGAAGGTCTGATCCGGCTGAGTCCGCACGGTGCTGCCCCTTCCACACTGAGTCGCCGGGGCAGAGTACCGGACCGGCTTTCGCCTACTCCTCGTCCTCCGAGGTGGGGCCGCCGCCGCGGATCAGGTACAGCACGGAGTCCAGCTCGTCCGGCTTGATCAGCACGTCGCGGGCCTTCGAGCCCTCGGACGGGCCCACCACGCCGCGGCTCTCCAGCAGGTCCATCAGCCGGCCCGCCTTCGCGAAGCCGACCCGGAGCTTGCGCTGCAGCATCGACGTCGAGCCGAACTGCGAGGTGACCACCAGCTCCGCGGCCTGCAGCAGCACGTCGAGGTCGTCGCCGATGTCCTCGTCGATCTCGCGCTTCTCGCTCGCCTTCGCCGCCGTCACGCCGTCCGTGTACTCCGGCTGCGCCTGCTCCTTGACGAAGGAGACCATCGCGTTGATCTCCTCGTCGGTGATGAACGCGCCCTGGATCCGCACCGGCTTGGACGCGCCCATCGGCAGGTACAGCCCGTCGCCCATGCCGATCAGCTTCTCCGCGCCCGGCTGGTCCAGGATGACCCGCGAGTCGGTCAGCGACGACGTCGCGAACGCCAGCCGCGACGGCACGTTCGTCTTGATCAGACCGGTGACCACGTCGACCGACGGGCGCTGGGTCGCGAGCACCAGGTGGATGCCAGCGGCGCGGGCCTTCTGGGTGATCCGCACGATCGCGTCCTCGACGTCGCGCGGCGCGGTCATCATCAGGTCGGCGAGCTCGTCGACGATCGCAAGGATGTACGGGTAGGGCCGGTACTCGCGCTCGGACCCGGGTGGCGCGGTGATCTCACCCGAGCGCACCTTCTTGTTGAAGTCGTCGATGTGGCGCACCCGGTTGGCCTGCATGTCCTGGTAGCGCTGCTCCATCTCCTCGACGAGCCAGGTCAGCGCCGCGGCCGCCTTCTTCGGCTGCGTGATGATCGGCGTGATCAGGTGCGGGATGCCCTCGTACGGCGTCAGCTCCACCATCTTCGGGTCGATCAGCACCATCCGGACCTCGTCCGGGGTCGCGCGCGCGAGCAGGGACACGAGCATCGAGTTGACGAAGCTCGACTTGCCGGAGCCGGTGGAGCCCGCGCACAGCAGGTGCGGCATCTTCGACAGGTTCGCGGTGACCATGTGGCCCTCGATGTCCTTGCCGAGGCCGATCACCATCGGATGGGTGTCCTGCACAGAGGTGCTCGACCGCAGCACGTCACCCAGCCGGACCATCTCGCGGTCGGAGTTGGGCACCTCGATGCCCACCGCGGACTTGCCGGGGATCGGAGCGAGCAGCCGCACGTTGTCGGTGGCGACCGCGTAGGCGATGTTCTTGGTCAGCGCGGTGATCTTCTCGACCTTCACGCCCGGGCCGAGCTCGACCTCGTAGCGGGTGACCGTCGGGCCCCGGGTGAAGCCGGTGACCTGTGCGTCGACCGAGAACTGGTCGAGCACGCCCGTGATCGCCTCGATCATCGCGTCGTTGGCGCGGCTGCGGGACTTCGGCGCGTCGCCGCCGGCGAGCAGGTTCGGGTCGGGCAGCCGGTAGTCGCCGTCGACGACCCGGGTGAGCGTGAGCTGGCCGGACTCCTTGGGCGGCGCGGTCTCCTTGACCTGCGACGGCTTCGGTCGCTTTCGTGGCGGGGCAAGCGGCTCCGGCGGCGGGGGGACGTCCTCGACGCCGGTCTCGAGCCGGGGCTGGGCGTCGTCAGCCATCGAGCCAGCCATGGCGGCCTGGCGGCGGCGCGCCGGGCGACGCGGCTTCGCCCCCGTACTGGAATCCGCGGCCGGGACCTCCTCCTCGCCCGGGAGGTCGATGCCCTCCTCGTAGTCCCCGTCGGGCTCCATGCCCAGCTCGCGCAGCCGGGTCGGGATGTCGCGGAAGCGGGTGCCGGTGAACACCAGCACGCCGAAGCCGAGCAGGAGCACCAGCAGCGGGATGGCCACCCACGGCGTGACGCCCTTCGCGAGCATCCCGCCGGAGACGTAGCCGAGCGCACCGCCGGCGTACATCCGGCCCTCGTTGTCCTCGGGCAGGTCACCGAACAGGTGCAGGATGCCCAGGAACGCCATGGTGAACAGCAGCGCGCCGATGACCAGCCGGGGCCGCTTCTCCGGCTGGGGGTCCGAGCGCATCAGCGCGATCCCGATCACCAGCACGACCATCGGCAGCGCCATCGCGGCCGCGCCGACCGCGGAGCGCACGCCGACCTCCAGCCAGCGCCCGACCGGTCCGGCCGCGTGCCACCAGACGCCGGCACCGGCGATCACGCCGACGGCGATCAGCCCGAACGCCAGCCCGTCGCGGCGGTGCGCGGGGGCGAGGTCCTTGGTGCGGCCCATCGTGCGCGCGAGCCCACCCACGCCCATGGCCAACAGGATCCAGCCGCCGCGCAGCCCGCGGCCGAGGGCGTGGCCGAGTCCACCCTTGCGACGCGCGGGCCGCCGCCGGGTGGCGGACCGGGACGACGACCGGGGGCGGCCTCCGGACGACTTGGCCGACCGGGCGCCACTACCTCCACGGGTGCTGCGGCCCTTGGAGGTCCTGGAGGCTGCTGTCCGGTTCGCCATACTCCACACGGTAGTCGGCCTTCACCACATGAGTCACTTCTGCCACACGGGCATCTTTCCGTGACACCAGGGCCGCGTGGTCACCGTGCACCCGGTCCGTGCGATGCTCCGCTCATGGTCGCGCCGTTCCGCCGCTCAACCGAGCCGACACGCCGTACCGGTGCCGAACGCGTCTCGCCGATCTGGCAGGCGATGACGTTCCTGGACCGCGGTTTCGTCCGACTGGCCGGCAGAATGGAGATCACCGGCACGATCCCGCCCGAGTTCCGCGACGGGCCCAGCCTGATCGCGGCGAACC
>NZ_JBOHGB010000091.1:0-28145 GCF_050699935.1 Actinophytocola sp. | reverse complement strand
GGCGGGCCCGGCGCCGGCGCGGGTCAGCAGCGCGTCGAGCGCGCGGGCGACGTCGGTCTCGTTGGTGTCGTCGCCGCCGCGCTCGGCGACCAGGTCGCGGGCCGCGCGCCAGGTGAACTCCGCGAACGGCTGCGGCGCGAGCCGCAGCTGGGTCCAGGCCGTGGTGATCCAGCCGCCGGTCCAGTGGTTGCGGACCCAGACTTGGCTCAGGTCGTAGGGGTCGTAGTGGACCGCCCAGCGCCCGCCCTTGGCGGTGATGCCGGAGTCCTGCCGGCGCAGCGGCGCCAGGGTCGGGTCGTCGTAGGTGCGGTGGTCGAGGTGGACCCCGTCGTGGTTGATCCGGCGCCATTCGACCGGCAGCAGCTCCAGGTAGTCCTCGCCCACCAGCGTCAGCGGGACGTAGTCGGCCGCGGTGATCAGCGCGGCGAACATGTCGTTGGGCGACAACGACCTCGTCGGCAGGTGCGGGTCGCGCAGCCCGTCGTGCGGACGGGTCTGCCAGCCGGCCAGAACCCACTCGTCGAACAGGTCCTGCAGCTGCGACAGCGTCCAGACGGTGCGCTCGTCGACGTCGGTGCCGCGGTGAGCGACCGAGGAGCCGGTGTAACCGGCGACGTGCTGGCAGAACAGCGTGTTGATCGACCCGAAGGTCCGCTCGACCATCGCCTTCTCGGTCGGGCTGCGCGGATGTGCGGGCTGGACGGAGATCTCTAGCCGTTCGCAGGCGCGTAGGAACGTCTCGGAGATGAACGCCTTCCCGCGGTCGACGATCACCGTCTCTGGCGCGATGACCGGCTTCGCGGCGGCCTGCTCCAGCCGGGCGTCCAGGGTGAGCAGCCGGGCGTGCGGAATCCGCGACGCCGCCATCGACAGCGCCTCCGACCAGCCGGGCCGCATCGGCTCCGGGATCAGGGTGCGGGCGAGCAGCAGCGCGGCGTCGACGGCCTTCGTGCCGTGCGGGCGCAGGATCGCCGCGGCGATGGTGCGGGTGGCGATGTCCAGGGCGATGGTGAGTTCGACCCGGCCGACGACTCCGTCGTCGAGGACCGCCATCACGTCCAGCGGGGTGGTGTCGATCTGGACCAGCTCGCCCGGCCGTGTCGCGGTGGTCGGGGTGAACGGCGCGTCGGGCCGGTTGGCGTGGGTGCGGCGCGAGGTCGCTGGCCCGAAGGTGTGCAGCCCTGCCGCCAAGCCGTCGACGAGCCGCTCGAAGGTCCGCCGCGAGGGCATCGGGACCGCGCCGTCACCGTGCTCGGCGGCCAGGGCCTGTTCGACGACGCGGCGCAGCCGCATCTTCGTCCCTGTCGAGCGCGGTGCTTCGGCGGCGATCGCCGCGCGGGTAGCGGCGATGACGCGCTCGTCGACGCGGCCGTGCGGGCTGGCCGGGCGGGTGTGGCGTTGGTCGACCAGGCCCCAGAGCCCGGAGCTGCGGTAGCGGCCCCGCATCCGCTTGACCGTGCGGGCGCCGGTCGGCTGACCGGCGGCGGTCAGCTCGGCGGCCTTGGCCTGGTCCCGCTGCTCGACGGTCGTGACGGCCGGGTCGAACCCGGGCCGCGGCGCGGCCGCGCCGGGCGCCAGCCCGGTCTCGGCTTCCAGGACGTGGCGTTCCCAGTCCCTGGCCCGGGCAAGGACCTCGGGCGGCAGGGCTTCCAGCAGGCTGACCGGCTCCAGCTGGGCGCGCGGCGCCTCGGCGGCGGTGGCCAGCAGCTCGAACCCCGGCGAGGACAGCAGCGCGGCGAGTAGGACCAGCTCGGTGCGCCCGGCGTCGTCGGCCAGCCGGATGGAGCTGCCGACCGCGGTGACCGTCCAGACCGCATCGTCGAACCGGACCCGGTCACCGGGCGCCAGCGTCTGGCCGGCCCGGCTCACCGCGGCCTGCTGGTCGGCAGCGGGACCGCGACGACGGTGTTCTCGTGCAGCAGCACCGACAAGTTCGTCTCCAGCTCCGCCGACCACAGCAAGTGGAAGATCACCGGCAGCGTGGCCAGCGGGTCGCCGAGCAGCCGCGCCAGCTCCAAGACCGGGTGCGGGACCGCCGCGAGTTCGAGGGCGGCGGCCGCGATGTCGGCGCGGCGGCAGCGGGTGCGGCGATAGCCGGCCAGCCAGCGCAGGTTCGCTGCCTGGACCGGGTCGGGCTCGTGCGCGAGCTCGTAGCGCCAGCCGATCTCGGCGCAGGCCCGCTCGGTCGCGGCGAACGCCGCGGCGTCGGCGGGCTTGATCCGTCCGGCCGGGCGGCAGTCGATCACCAGTCCGGTCCCGTCGGCCAGGCGCGCGAAGTAGTCCGGGGCGTGCCGGCGACCGCGGCGGCCGTCGTCCCAGGTCAGCCAGAACGGCTGGGAGGCCAGGCCGACGACGTCGGGGGCGAAGTCGAGCCGGACGACGTGGTCGCGTTCCAACCACGACTCGAACCCGACGTGGCGGCGGTTGGTCGCGCACCACCACCAACCGGTGTTGTTGCGCTGGCCGCGGAACGACGGGAACGACCGCACCGGCGCGACGTCCTCGAACGCGTGCCCTGCGGCGTCGGCGAGCAGAAGACGCTGATCAGCGCCGTCGCGGCCGGCGAACCCGACGCGGAAGCCCGCAGCGCGGCTCGGCGCCGTCGCAGGCAGAGGCGCAGCGCCCACCGGTCGTCCCCCAGGCCAACGTCATGATCAACGAAGCGGGCCAACTGTACTGACCGCACGACACGATCGTGGACCGGGGCGACGAACAGCCGCGCTGCGAGTGGCCGCGGATAGCGTCTCGACTCGTGACCGAACCCGTCTACGTGACCAAGACACGAACTGCCTACGACACCGTTGCCGACTCGTATGCCGAGACGCTGAAGGACGCGCTGGACGCCAGCCCGTGGGACCGAGCGATGCTGGGCACCTTCGCGGAGCTGGTCGGTGAAACCGGCCCTGTTGGTGACCTGGGATGCGGTCCGGGACGGTTGACGGGATACCTCGCCTCGCTCGGGCTGGACGTGTTCGGAGTCGATCTTTCCCCCGGCATGGTCGACGCGGCCCGCTGGGCGCATCCCCAGCTGCGCTTCGAGGTCGGTTCACTCGAGGCTTTGGCGCTGGACGACGGTGGCCTGGCGGGCGCGCTGGCGTGGTATTCGCTGATTCACACGCCACCGGAGCTGCTGTCGTCGGTGGTGGCGGAACTGGCGCGGGTGCTGGCTCCGGGGGGACGGCTGCTGATGGCGTTCCAGGTCGGTGACGAGCGTCGCCACATCTCCCAGGGCTACGGCCACGAGGTTTCCATGGACGCCTACCGGTTGCAGCCGGACTTCGTGGCCGGCCTGTTTACCGCAGCGGGTTTGGACGTGGAAGCCCGGTTGGTTCGCGAGCCCGAGCCGCCGCACGAGAAGACACCGCAGGCTTACCTGATGGCCCGCAAGCCAAGCTGATCGTCCCGCTCGATTTTGACGCGGTCGGACTGGGCATCAGGTCGTGCCAGGTCACTTGACCACGGGCCACGTGCGGGCCAACTCGAGTGACCACAGGCCAGATTGGTTGACCGCTGACAGCCCCGATGTGTTCACCGGCTTGTGGGCAAGCGAGTCTGGGATACCAGCGGATCCCCCCGCAACACCTCTGACCAGCGTCCTCGCTGTCCCCAAGGGGTGGTGTTCTAACGTGATCCCCCGTATGAACCCCATCATGATCCCCCGTGTGAACCCCCGACGGAAAGCACTGTACGTGCAGATGATCTTCTTGGCGGCTACCCAACGTGACCTTTGACGGTGGGCAGTTTCGGCTGTTCCCCGTACGGTCGAGATCATCGCCACGACGCGGGGAGGTTGAGGTTGGCATCGCGGTCGCACTAGCAAGCACGGCCGCACCGGCAGCAGCCACAGGGGGCGCGCTGCCGAACGGCGACATGACAGGCGCGGCGAGGGGGGCCGGGTCAGCGCACACGGGGAGGCGCCATGAAAGTGGGGAACGAGGGGTTTCTGCGGGGTTTGTACGACCTGAAGTACCTTTTCGGGGACAAGTGGGCACCGGTCATCCTGGTCACACTCTCGGATGGCCCCATGCGACGGAAAGAGATTCTTTCCACGATCAGCTCGTATTCCATCGGCGAGGAACGGTCGGACAAACACAACACGCTGCACGATAGCATTCTGGAGCGCACGTTGAACAAGATGACCGAAGAAGGACTTTTGACGCGCGAGCGGCGCACGGAGGCTTTTCCAGCCACGGTCATCTACTCGTTGAAGCCAGAAGTTCTGGAGTTCTTGTCGCTCACGAGGCGCTGGTTGGATGGGCGGACCGGCACCCGGAACTCATCGCGCAAGCCCAGGCGTACGCCCGCCGCAATGGCGACGACATGGACACGCTCACGGGCGTCGCCGAGTCGGACGGCCTCGACGTCTCGGACGACTACGACGACGAATATCGCGACGAGGGACCCTGACCGGCGCTGTCCGGCCCGGTCCGCGACGTGCGACGCGACATCACCAGCCCCGCACCGCGATCGCGCCACCATGTCACCTGGCCGTGTCAACTGGCCGCGCTACGACCACGTTCGCCCTGGCTGGCCAACCTCGCGGGAGCGGCCGGTGTGTCAGCGGCGAAGGTGTCGGAGGTGTCGTCGCGGTGTTGGCCCAGCCGGGCGGCCAGCCCACGGGCCTGCGGTGTGGGCGTCTCGTCGACTTCGGCCAGCCGGGTGGTCAGCAAGGTCAGCGTCCGCGGGATGGCGTCGAGCTGCCCGAGCCGGTCTTGCAGGCGCATGATGTCGCGGTAGAGCAGCTCGTTGTGCGGGTCGAACGCTCGCGCGACCTCCAGCAGGTCCAGCGTCTGGGCCGGGTCGGTCTCGACCAAGGCGCGCGCCAGCGCGGCCACGGCGTCGATCGCGTCGCGGCGGATCGCCTCGCGCGCGGGTTCGAGCCACTCGCAGGTCATGCCCTCGGCCAGCGGGCCGCCGTAGCTGTTGACCACCTCCCGGTAGGCATCGACCCGCGCTTGGTCGGTCGATGCGGCGCGGCGGGCGGACACCGCGTCCGCGAACCGCCAGTAGTCGACCGTGACTTTCGTCGGATCAAGTTGGTAGCGGCCGTTGCCGACCACGGCGATGTCGGTCACCGTCCCGTTGGTGGCGGCGGCCACCGTGTGACGCATCCGGGACAGCGCGGTGTGCAGCGCGTTGGTCGGCCGGGACGGCGGGTCCTGGCCCCACAACGCCGACACCAGCGCGTCGCGGGCGATCCCCTCGGGGTGCAGCGCGAGCAGCACCAGCAGCTCCCGTGTCCTGGGCTGCAACCCACCGGTGATCTCCCGGTCCTGCCGATCGGGGTCGGTGGCGCTGGGGTCGGAATCGGGGTTCCAGTACACGCGGAGCGGGCCGAGGACGGTGATCATGATTGGTACTGGAGCCGGGTCAGCGGCGGTCGTGGCGTGCTCGCCGGTGTGCGCCGCGTCGTCGTCGGCCTCACCGCTGACCTCGTCGCTGGCCTCGTTGGGGACTGTGGTGTCGGGCGTACGCGGCGCTGTGGACTGCTGGCGCGGGGCAGCCGGTGGGCGCAGCCGAGCGCCGGGTGCCGTTGCTCGGGCCGAGCCAAGAATCTCCAGTTCGGCGCCGGGAGGATCCGGTGGCTGGACAGTCGATGTGACTTCCAGGTTGGTCCGCTCGGTATCGGCGGCCACTTCGCCGTCGTACTCGTCGCCGTCGTAGTCATCACCGGCGGAGTCGTCACCGGCGGCCGGTTCCGCCGCCGCGATCCGGGGACTCGGCGTCGGCGGTAGGGCCACCTCGTCGTCAGCTGGCGTGTCGGAGTCGGCTTGGCGCAGCAGCGTCAGCAACGCGGCGGTGTCGTCGTCACCGAGCCGGAACACCTGTGTTCCACGCAGGGCTTCGCCCAGGCCGGGGCTGGTGGCGGAGATGGTGCCGTCCTCACGGACGTAGCAGGTGACGCCGGGCTGCCACTGGCCCAGCAGCAGCCCAGTGATGCCGAACGGCGCGCCGTTGTCCAGGACCGCCTGCAGCCGCTGCCGCTGGTGCGGTGGTCGTGCCACCAGCACCAGCGCCGGCCCCGACCCCGGTGCCCTGGTGTGCTCGCGGCCAGCGGCGGCCCGCACGAGGGTTTCGGCCTCCAGCGCGTCGAGCGCGTCGTCGAGGTCCGGGACCACGCGCAGAACCGCGGGCAGGGGCGTGTGCGCGGCTGCCCGCCCGAGCAGCCCGGCCAGGTCGTCGGCCGGGACCAGCATCGAGGTCCCGACGGGCTGTGCCGTGGCCGCTGGGCGGCCAGTGGTGGCGGTGAGTGCGGCGACCAGCAACGCGCGGACCGCCGCGGGGGCACCTGCTCCGACCAGCCCGAGACCGCGTGCGGTCGCGAGGTCCAGGGCGATCTCGCGACCGTCCCGCACACCCAGGCCCGGAGCGAGGACGGGCCGCTCGCCAGTATCGATGCCACTGCCAATCCCAGCGCCGGTCTCGGCGCCGGTCTCGGGTGCGCCCATAACGAGTGTTGGAGGCAGTGGCACGCGCGGGGGTACACGTCGTGGGCGCTCGCTCCCACCGGAGCCCGCGGAGCCGGAGAAGTCCGGGTGGTCGCCATCGCCCAGGTCGTCCAGGTCGTCGAGGTCGAACCCTGTGTCGTTCTGTTCGGCGCGCAGGTGCGCCAGGCGCAGCTGGTATACGACCGGCGCGACGGGCAGCTCGTCGCGGTCGCCGCTGCCGGGCCGGTACCGGCCGTTGTGGCGGCGGCGAGCGAGTATGAGCGCCGTGCTCACCGCGGCGGCCAACCCGAGGCCGACGAACAGCTCCGGCCCCCACCGGAAACCCGGTTCCCGCGTGGCCGAGTTCGCGCCGGTCTCCGTCGACGGCTCCTGTGGGGTCGAGGGTGCGGGTGTCGCCGGGCTGGACGGCGGTGCAGTAGTCGTCGGCGGTGTGGTGGTCGGTGGCGGTGGGGGCGTCGGCTCGGGAGGAGCGGGCGGTGGGGGCGGGTCCTGCGGTCGTGGTAGCGGCGGTGGTGGTGGGACGGTCGCGTCCGCGGGGAGTGTGAGTTCCTGGCCGGGAAAGATCAGGCTGGAGTGGGTGAAGATGTGGCCGTAGGGCTGCGGTTTGCCCTTGTTGAGCTCGAAGATCTCCGGCCAGCGCGCACCGTCGCCGAGGGTGCGCTCGGCGATCCGCCACAACGAGTCGTGCACCCCGTTCTCCGGCGCCCGCACTACCACCGATTCCGGACGTTGGGGTGCGCTGACGGCGGTCGAGCCACCCGCGAAGACACCGGAGGTGTGGGTGGCGAACACGGCGCCCTGGACGGTCGGCTCTCCGTCGTGCAGTGGGTCGTGCCAGGCCGGGGCGGTTGCCACGATACCGGTCCCCAGCGCGGTGGCGGGCGACGTGGTTGGCGCCGGTGGGGGGCGGTTGCCCAGCACCGACAGCACAACCGCGCCGACCAGAACCCCCGCGAGAGCGTGCACAGGACCGGCGACGGCGAAGTTCGGCAACCGGGCGGCCTCGACGCCGTCACGTGCCAGCTCCACTGTGCAGCGGCCGACGTCGATCGTGAAAGCGGCCCAGGTGATCCAACAGAGGCAGGCTAGGACGTCGAGCAGGAACGTGGCGGTCATCGGACCGAGCAGCACCCCTTGGACCTCGGCCCAGGTCGGGACGTGGTCGGGCAAGGGCCAGCCGACGTAGTGCCACAACGCCCACGGCAACCCCACGACGAGCGCACCCAGCACCGCGGCCGCGATCAGTCCTCGCACGACCCGGCCGACGAACCGGACTGTGCTGGCCAGCACCCACCACACACGGCGACCCGCGCCCGGTGGCCGTTCCGACTTTCGGCGAGAGGAGGGTGATGCGACGGTCACGACACTTCCGCGGTGACACGCGCGGGCGCCTCGGCGGCGTCGGCGCGAGGTACGGCGGGCTCGGGCGGCGGGGATGCCTGGCCGGCCGTTGGTGTCTTCGCCGATGACCTCGCCGGTGTCCTTGCCGCGGACGGTCCTCGGCTGGTATCGCTCTGCGTGCTAGCGGTGGGCCGCGTGCGCTTGGTGCGGCTTGTCTTCCGGGCCTCGAGCCATCGCGTGAGGTCAGCCGCCGGCACATCGGTGACCTTCGCGAATTCGTCGATGTCCATGACGTCACGGGCGCCAGCAAGTACGTCGCCGAGCTGTCGATCGACGTCGGCGAGTTGCTCGGCAATGGCGGCGTGGCGCTTCGCGAGTTCGCCGACCTCCGTTGCCGCAGCGGACCTCCTCGCGGTACGTGCCGAGTCGACCTCCTCGACGCGGCGTTCGATCTCGTCAGGTGTAGTCATTCTGGTCTCCTTCTCCGTTATCGCGCTGCACCGGTTGCGAACCAGGGGTGCGGTCATGGGTCTTCGGTGGGTATGCCGCTTTGTGGGTGGGCGGTGGCGGTGCTGTGGACGGTGAGGGTGGTGATGCCGATGAGTCCGAGTAGCTGGGTGGTTTGGGTGGCGGTGATGTGGACGGTGACGGTGTTGTCGGTGACGTCGACGGTGCCGGTGGCGCCGATGTGTGCGAGGTAGCGCTGGGCGTGGGTGGTGGCTTGGGTGGGCAGGAGGCGGATGGTGCCGGTGGTGCGGTAGGCTGTGAGGTCGATGGCTTGGGTGCCGGCGCGGGCTGCGCTTTCGGCTTGGCCGTTGGCTCGGGTCTGGGTGGCGAGGGCGAGGCCGCCGTCGAGGGTGAGGCCGGCCATGAGGAACAGTGCGGAGAGGAAGACGAGGACGAAGGCGGAGACGCTCCCCGTGTCGTCGTCCCGTCTGTGGTCGCGTGTGGTGGTCATGTTGTTGTCCCGGTGGTGGGTCCGGAGCGCCAGGCGTCCACGGGTTCGGTCGCCGTTGCGGTCACGGTTCTGTTTGTCGGTACGCCGAGGAGTTGTCCGTCGCCGAAGTCGACCGCGCAGGTGACGGTGACCGTTAGCGTGCCGCCGGGCCTGAAGTCGGCGGTATCGGCGGCGACCGTTGTGGACGCGCAGACGACGCCGGCTTCGGCGAGCCCGCGGCCGGCGGTCGCGCGGGCAGCGTGGACGGCGGTGGCAGAGGTACGTTCGGCGCTTGCGGCTCGAGCGGCTTGGTGGGCGACGTCGTCGAGCCTGAGCCGGGCGTCCACGCCGCGGTGGATGACGACGGCGACGAACATCAGCACCATGATCAGCAGCGGTGTGATGAGGGTCAGTTCGGCCGATGCCGAGCCTCGATCTGATCGCCACCAGCGCTTCACCGGTTTCGACATCGTTGTCACCGTGCCCCGTCAGGCACGAAGCGCTCGACGGATCCGGCGGCTTCGGCGTGCACCGCAAGGCGGAGGAAGGGAATCACGGATGTGGCGACACCGTCGACGTCCACAGTGGCCTGATCGGTCGAGCGTGTGGCGTCGACCACGACATCGGCGAGCGGACCGTCGCCGAGCTGCCGCAGCGTCTGCCGCGCTTGGCTTTCCCCGGCGGCCGCCGTTCCTGATTGGACTCGGGCCGCTGCGAGGCCCTGCGCAGCGGCGGTCTGTGCGACGTGTGTCGCGTGACTCCACAAGGTGAACTGCACGATGGTGAGCAGGACGAGGAGCAGGACGGGTGTGGCGATTGCCAGCTCAGCGGTCATGGCACCACGCTCTGCGCTAGCCATCCCAGGTCGATCTCGTTGGCCTTGTTGGTGACCTTGGCGACGATGATCGCGATGACGACGATGGCGCCCAGCACGAGCAGCGCCGTCACGAGGACGGCCTCGGATGCGTACCCCGCTTCCGGATCGTTGTTCATCGCTTTCCATCGTGATTTGAGCTCGTCGACGAAGATCGCGATGTATGTCCACATTCGTTCCCTCCCTGTGTTGTTCACAGTCCGTTGAGGACTTGGCTCACCGTTGGATAGGCGATGAAGAGCAGGAAGCCGAGCAGCAGAGCCATTACGGGCAGACTCATGCGCTCGGTGTCCGCACCGGCCTTGGTCTCGGCGTCGGTCAGCTCGCGGCTGCGCAGGGCCGCTGCTTTCGCGGTCAGCGACTGGCGGACCCGGGCGCCCTCGGTGCCGGCGAGCGACACCGAGGCGGCCAACTCGGTGAGTTCGGTGATGTCGAGTTCGCGCCCGAGTTGCTGGAGGGTCACCCAGGGCGTGCCGCGGGTCAGCCTGGCGGCTGTGAGGGCGCGCTCGAGCTGACGAAACGCCCAGCCGTGTCCGACCGTGATCGAGTCATGCAGGGCGCTGTCCACTCCAGCGCCGCCGGCGAGCGAGATCACCACGAGGTCGAGGTAGGCGGAGAGCGCGTGCCGGAAATCCGCACGCCGCCGGGCGGCACATCGGCGGACCCGCACGTCCGGTGCCACGAATCCGATCGCGGCACAACCGACGGCGGCAGCGACCGGGACCTGGGGGTGGAGGCCACCGGTGATGGCGCCGAGGGCGATCGCCGCACCGGCCGGCAGAAGCAGGCCGCACAGCGTCAGCGTCGCCTTCTCAGTGAGAAAAGCGTCGACCGGCCGCTCGAGGACGGCGAGATCGCGGCGCACGGCCGGAGTCGGCAGCCCGGCCACACGCAGGACGGCTACCAGCGGGCGGCCGACGCGGATCCACCGGTGACTACTGACCGGGGTGAGGATTGGCGATGGCTTCTCGGCGGTGTTGATGCGACGCAGTACGGCGCCGAGGGCGGGCCGTGGCGGCACGAGCCAGACGGCGAGGGCCCAGAGTCCCGCACCGATGCCGCTGCCGAGAATGACGGCGGTTGTCATGGCCGGTCCTTGACCGTGAACGAGGCAATGAGCGAGCCGCAGGCACTCTCGATGTCTTCGGTGCCATTCGTGTGCCAGTCGCAGGTGATGAGAATGGGCGGCCCGGACGGTGCGTCGACGAAGTAGATCCGAAAGTGGGTCGAGGGCTCGGCATTGCCGCTCGGTGAGAACCTGGCGGAGACCTCAACCGCGTCTCTCCCACCGACTTTCGTGGTCTTCTTGTCGACCTGGGCGCCGCTGCCCCATTGCTCGGGATGGTCTTCGTATTGGCTGGAGTACTGGTGCGCGGCCTCGTCGCCGACCTCGTCGAACGTGCCGTTCGCAGCCGGGCCGCTCAGCGTGCCGGTCTTGATCAGCCCACCAGCTTGGATCTTGCCCTCGAGTTCGAGGCTCAAGTCCGTTTCGGACGGGATCGAGCTGTCTTCACGCACCGGAACTTTGACGACGCCCTTGGGGATCTCCACGCTGTATGGCTTGTTGGGGGGCGAAAAGATCTCGCCCGAACCTCCCGCGGCGCTCGGCTCCTTGGGTGCATCGCGATCCGTCGATGCGTTGACACCGAAGAACCCGCCGACGACCAAACCCAGCACCAGCACGGCGACGATGAGGACGAGCCCGCCCTTGGATCTCTTCGGCGGCGGCTGGAGCCCCGCCGGGCCGGATGGGGATCCGTAGCCCGTATACCTGGGGTCGCGCTGGCCATAATGGCCATGCGAGCCGTGGCTTACTGGATGCTGATACCCGCGACCATGCCCTGGCCCCGGCGGCGGAAACGTCACGAGACATCACTCCTCGCACCCGTCTCGCCGGCTGCGGCAGCCAACAGCCGCGCGGGCTCATCGACACTGGCGATCTTCGCGAGGGCCACGAACCCGGCGGCGAACAGCGCACCGATCACCAGCAGCACCAGCTGGCCGGCGCGCGAGTCGTAGGCGGCCAGGTAGTCGCGGTTCAACAGCACCAGGGCACCGGCGAACGTCACGGTCGTGCCGACGATGATGCGCACACTGGTCCGGGCGCGGGCCCGGCCGGCCTCGATCCGCATCCGCATCGACGCCTGTTCGCGTGCTGCCGTGGCGAGCGAGCCGAGCAGGTCGCTGACGTGGCGGGCCTGCTGCGTGGAGGCCAGCAGCAGGGACGCGATCACCAGGTCCGCAGTGGGGTCGGCGAGGTCGTCGGCCAGCCGTCGCAGGCTCGGGGCGAGCCGGTGCCCGGTTTCGAGCTGGACCGCCAGGCCGTTGATCTCCGTGTGGATCGCGGCCGGCGCAACGGGTGCGCTGGCCAGGATCGCCTGCTCGAGACCGGCTGCCGCGGCGAGAGTGTCCCGCATCATCTCGGCCCAGGTCGCGATGGCCTCGATGTGCTCTACGCGCTTGGCGTGCGCCTTGTCGCGCGTGAGGAGCTTGGGTAGCGACCATGCCGCGAGCGCGCTGAGCACGGCGCCGACCACCCAGCCGGTGACCACTCCTCCTGCGACACCGGCCGCGGCGGCCCAGGTCGCCCGTATCGTCCGGCGCTCACGTGGAACGCGAAATACCCGCAGCGGTCGCCTCTCGTTGGTTCCGTGCCATCCATGCGCGAACAACCAGAGGCCACTACCGGCCCCAACGCCGAGGAGGGCGAACAACGTGGTGGTCGTGGTCATCGGATCCACCAGTCCTCGCCGGTTTCGAGCAGAGCCGGATCGAATCCGGCGTCGCTGAGCTGTTCGGCGGTCTCTGTCCTCAATGCACCCGGAACGGAGTGCGCGCGTCGGTCCGGGCCGGGCCGGTACACCTCGTTCGAGATCACCTGGGTGCCGTCGGTGCCGACGACCTCGCGGATGGACGACACGACGCGGGTGTTCGCGTCGGACGCCCGCGCGAGATGGACGACGAAGTGGACGGAACTGGCGACGAGCAGGCTGGTGGCCTCGAGTGGCAGCCGCTCAGGGCCCTGCGCGGCGTAGGACGCCAGCCGGGTGAACGCGATGCGGGAGGACGAGGCGTGCAGGGTGGCCATCGAGCCGTCGTTGCCTTGGGACATGGCGTTGCACATCGGCACGACCTCGGGTCCGCGGATCTCGCCGACGATCACGCGGTCCGGTGTCATGCGCAGCGCCCAGCGCACGAGCTCGGATTGGGACACGGCGCCTCGGCCCTCCACATTGGCCTCGCGCGCCTGGAGAGCGACGACGTCGGGGTGGCAGTCCGGATCGTGGTCGAGTCCGAGTTCGAAGGCGTCCTCGATGGTGACGATGCGTTCCATGGGGTCGATCTCGCTGGCCAGCGCGCGCAGCATGGTGGTCTTGCCAATCCCAGTGCCGCCAGTGATGAGAATGTTGCGGCGCGCGCGGACCAGGGAGGCGAGGAACGCTCGGGCGCCGACATCGACGGTTCCTACTTCGGCGAGGTCTTCGAGGGTGACGGTGCGGAAGCCGTGGCGGCGGATCGACAGCGCGGGGCGGCCACCGGAGGTCAGCGCCATCACCGCGAACAGCCGTTCCCCGCCGGGCAGTTGGAGGTTCACTGCCGGGCTCGCGCGATCGAAGCGCCTTTCCTCACTCGAGGCCCGCGAGGCGAGGGTGCGGACGAGGTCGACGAGCTCGTCGTCGGAGCCGGCGACCGAACCGAGCCGGGCGCGCCGGCCGCCGGCGTATTGCACGAACACGCGGTCGTGGCCGGTGATGTTGATCGTCTCGATGTTGGGGTCGTCCAGCAACGGTTGCAGCCCGGCCATGCCGAACAGTTCGTTGAGTACCTCGACAACGACCCGCTGCTCCGCATCGCGGCCGAGCAGCTGGCGGTTGGCCAGCAGTTCGTCCTCGCTGTGAGTTCTCACGGCGTGGTCGAGGATCTCCTGCGCGAGCATCCGTTGTGTGGCCGGGACGACGGGTTGATCGGTTGCGCGCTGGGCAGCTTCGACCCGGCTCGGCAGCGTGCGCCCGACCTCGTCGCGGAGTCGGCGGCGCAGCCGTTCGACAGCGGCGTGGTCCGACGTGGAGGCTGGCCGGCTCGGGTGTGTCGCCGAGCATCCGAGTCGGATGTCGTTGGTGCTAGTCACGATCGCCCCTCCAAGGAAGAGTCGTTGGGGTTGCCTTGGCGTCGCGGCGGCGATGCCGTCTGCCACCGGTCTGCCCCTCCGGCGACGAGGTGTTCGACCGGCCTCTCCCGGACCGACAACGGCATGGCCGAGGCGTCCGGCTCACGCGGCGGCATGGCCAGTCGGGTCGCGAGCTGGTGGGCGGCCTTGCCCAGTGCGGATCGCGCAGGGCCACGTCGTGTGCCGGCATGCCCGCTCAGTGCGCGGGCACCTTTGTCGTCCCGTGGAACACGGGCCAGCACCGGCATGCCGAGTTCTCGTGCCACCTCCGCGGCTGGATAGCCAGGTCCGACGAGCATCAGGCCCGGCCGCATAGACCACAGGTCGACCATCGCCAAGCCGGCGGCGAGGTGGGTGAGCTCGTCGGCATGAGGTCGGGCGAGCAACAGAACCTGGTCGGCCTCCCGCGCGATGGACATGGCCGGGGACGTGCTGTCGAGACGACCGCAGTCCGCGATCACCACCGCTCCTTGCACGGTCGCGGCGTCGCGCAGGACCGACACACCCTTCTTCCGGCTGTCCAACAGGGCGTGCAGCGCCGCGCGTGTGTAGTCCGCGCCGGGCGGAGCCGCGACGACCGGCAGCCCACCCGCCAGCGGCTGGGCGTGTGACCACAGCAGTTCGGCGGTCGCGTCGCGTCGTGCCGCTGCGGCGAGGCTCACCAGCCCGGGTGTCGACGCGAGCTCGAATCGTGTCGCCACGCTGCCGCCGGACGGGTCGCATTCGACCAGCGCGATGCGCGCGGGCTGTGGCCAGCGAGCGGCCAGTGCGACCGACCAGGTCGTGACACCAGGCGAGCCTTTGAGCGAGCAGACGGCGATCAACATCAGCGGTCACCGCCGGAAACCAGCACGACCGACAGCCGCCCGATCGGTGCTGCGGCGACGCGCCGGGCGTCGGTCTCCGCTAGTTCGACCGACACCACGAGACGTTCGTCGTTGGCCTGGTGGGCGACGCCGACGACAACGCCAGGCCACGCCGAGGCCGGCTGGGGCTGTGTAGTCGTCGCTGCCACGTCCGGCGCGGCGTTGGGATCGGCGGACAGCACCAGTAGCACGCTTGCTCCGGCGTTGATGTCCGGCGGCACTTGCCCCGGCTGGAGAGCGAGCGCGGCGACGGCACGGTCGGACGCGAGGAACGGTGCGGCACCGAGCGCGCCGCGAGGCAGCAGCACGCCGGCCGGCAGACTGGCCGCGGCGACCTGCCCGATCACCGACGTCGCCTGGTCGGCGGGTATCGCGTCCACGTCGCCATCCACGGCGACGCTGACCTCGCGGAGGTCGGCCGCCTCGAAAGTGTGCCCGAGAGTCACCGGGCGGGCCAGCGCCAACGCCGGGCGACGGTCTCCCACGTTGAGCGACCACACCACGGCGCCGGCTGTGCACGAGGTGATCAGCAGCAGGCCGAGGACGAGGTGAGGTACAGATCGTCGACGTGGTGCCCCGCGCAATCTCGTCGGGTCCTTGTCCGTCGCTGGTCGCGGACCAGACGGGGCGGCTGCGATCCTGGACATCAGGTTTCCTCCAGGCATGTCTGACCAAGCCGCGGCGCGTCGGCGTCGCGGATGGTCGGTGAAAGTGACGTCCGGTTCAGCGCTCCGGACGGACGTTGAGGGCTTGCGACTCGGCCACCTCGAATCGGGTGGAGCTGGTCGTCGTCAAGTTGGGGAAGGTCCCGGACTGCCCGGCGCCGGACCAGCGGATCGACCAGTGCACGGTGGCCGAGACGGCGAAGGCGCCGGCCGGTTGACCGGCTGAGGACCGGCGGTAGGTGTAGCCGCAGTCCGGCGATGCGGATCGCGGGTCCGTGCTCTGCCGGAACGGAGTCCCGGCCCCGTCGCAGGTGACGGTCGCGCCGTCACCCATCGACCAGGTCACCGAGCGCGGGTGTGCCCTGGCAGTGACCGAGACACCGGGCACCGACGCTGTCGTGGTCACGTCGTTCCAGCCGCTGTCGAGCCACAGCCAGGTCGGCAGGTTCACCAGCTGGGTCGTCGCGGGGCTGGCCGCGAGGTCCGGTCTGGGGAGTCCGAGCTGGCCACGGGCCAGCCGCGCCACGTCCGCGGGAGTCAGCGAGGGAACTTGGACCGGGTTGGTGATCACCCCGGTGGTGGAGCAGAGCCCCTCGTACCAGGCCGCGGAGGGCAGTAGACCTGATCCGACCGCGCCCGCCGGTGCCTCGTACGCGCTCGGCCGGTAGCCGCAGTTCGCCAGGTTGTCCGCTCCAGCGGAACCGCCGCCGCCTCCGGCCTGCGGTTCGTTCGCTTGGCTGGTACCAGGTGGCGCCGGGCTACTCGCGTCCTCGCCGACCTGCAGCTGGCATTGCGGAGTCGGAGCCTGGGCGCAATCAATCGTGCCCCATCCGTCCGCCCACGCGTCCGCCGGGCGTGCCATGAGCGTGGTTGTCACGGCCCCGACGACGAGCACCGTCAGCCGAGGGAGGCTTCGCTGGCGTCGGCACTTGCGCGCGTGATGGCAGGACCCGCCGCTTCCGCGCGTCAGCATGTTCCCACCGCCTGGATCGCGAAGTCCGACACCATCCACACACCGTCGCCCTGCCGCTCGACGACCGCGGTGATCGCTCGTCGACCGCCTGGCCCGTCGTCGGCTCGCCGGCCCGTGTCGGCGTGGTACTTCAGCCAGCTCGTCGAGTCCCCGCAGTCGCTGATCGTGGCCCTCGTCGGATCGTCGACCGGGTCCAACGCGGCCACGACCGGCGTGTTCTTCGGCGTGCCCTTGGTGACGAGCCCGTTCTGGTGGTCCGTGTACAGGCCGCGCGAGATCGTGTTGAGTGCCTGCCCGGTGGCGTACTGGCCCAGTAGCGGTGACTTCCAGTCCGAGGTACGTGCGGCGCTGACCATGGTGTGCCACATGCCGAGGTAGACGTTGACCGCCTTCTGTCCCACTTGGTCAGCCGGTGAGCCTACGAACGAGCGCGTGATCGACGGCACCACGACTGCCGACGAGGGCAGTGGCGCCGACGTGCTCGGCGAGCACGCAATTGCGCCGGCAACGGACACCAGCGACACGACAACTCGCCCGCAAGGGGCGCCGAAGCGGACGATTCTTCCATCCAAGAATCTCATTTTCACTAGGAGCCAATCTCGTTAATTCTGCGGATTGCGCAACGGCTGAAACCCGCTGGCGATTGCGGGCTGAGGCATTTCAGCCGTTGCGCAATCCGACTTGCGTCACCAGGCAGTCCGACCTGGGTGACCCCTGCGTACCTCGCGGTCCTCGACTGAGGGCAAGGTCAATACCGCACTGAGGATGGGCTCAGTCGGGCAATTCTCACTCGATCGGAGTAATCGACAGTTGTCCCCTTGACACAAGATTTCCGCGATTCGCGTGTCGTGCTCGTGGACGGTCGTGTTAAGTGAAGAGTCATGGAGGCGTGGGACGTGCCATACCGGCAAGCCGTCGAGGACGTGATGGCCGTCCTCCGCGGACAGTGGACCGTGGCCGTGCTGGCCGCGCTCGCGCTGGGCGAGACCCGACGCAAGGACCTGCTTCCGGCCATCAACGCGGTCGACGAGCGAGTCGGTCGGGTCTCACATGCTCGTCCGCTGACCGATCGCGTGCTCGAGGACACGCTGCGCCGAATGCAAGAGGACGGGCTCATCGGCAAGCGAGCTGAGCCGGGCCCGTTCGGCGCTACCTGGTACAGCCTGACCCCGACAGGCTATTCACTGCTGAGCGCGCTGCGGCCGCTCGCAGAGTGGGCACAAGAGAACCGGTACTCGCGCCGACGTCAGAGCGGGGACCGGCCCGCCTCCTGATCGGACCGGCCTCGGGTGGGCTGGACAGCGAGCACCCGATCCCGGCCGGCATCCTTTGCCGCGAACAGCGCGGCGTCAGCCTTCATCAGCAACTCATCGACGTCCCTGCCCGCATCCGGGAAGGTCGCGACGCCGACCGACACGGTGAGACGCAGGTCCGGATAAGTCCCGCCAGTGATCGGGTCCTCGAGCCGCAGGATTCGCACGCGCTCGCAGATGCGGTTGCCGACCTCCATCGCGCCGGTGCTCTCCACACCGGTCAAGAGGATCACGAACTCCTCGCCACCGAAACGGCCGACCAAGTCAGAGCCGCGGACCACCCCACGCATGGCCACAGCGATCGCACGAAGCACCTGATCGCCGGCGAGATGGCCGTATCGATCGTTGACGCCTTTGAAGAAGTCGAGGTCGACCATCAACACGGCCAGCCGCGTACCGTGCCGCAGGGCCCGTTCGAGTTCGGCGTCGGCAAGGGCACGCCAGGTGCCGGCGTTGAGCAGCCCCGTCTTGTCGTCCGTGGTCGCAGCGTGTTCCAGCTGCCGGACCAGCACGCTGCGGTGCAGGACGAACAGCGGCAACATCACCAACGCGACCGACCACGCGTACCAAGACAACAGCAGCGCGGTCAACGCCCCGACCGACAGCGTGGCGTACTCGAGGATGTTCTCGCTCCAACTGCCGAGCAGCCTGCCAAGCGACCGGTCCCTGCGCAGCACAGAGATCGCGACGGCCACCAGGCCGGAGTTCACGCACCAGTAGGCGACGATCACCAACACGAGAGCGATCAAGCCGGCTGGACGCGACGAATCAGGCGGCAACGAACCGGGCAGGGCCATGTCGATGAGAAACGCCGCGTGGCAGGACAGCACGACGGCGCACACGCTGAACACCACCCGGAACGGGTGCATGCCGGTGACCTGTCGCCAGCTCCGATGCCACAGATGCAGATACAGCACCACAGTGGTCGCCGCCGCCAACGCGGGAGTGGTGACCAGCGCGGCGGACAGAGTCCAGACCGAACTCATGTTCACGTGCGGAGTGTCGGAGAACCGTCGGCGCATCCGCTCCACCCGCCTGGTCGCCTCGGCAGCCAGAACACCGAGCCCGACGATGATCGCGAAGAGCACCGCTGCCCGCCCGGTGACCGGATACCGCATCGCCAGCACCACCGTGGCGACCACCGCCGCGACCTCAACAACGACCAGGTAGGCGCGCGCCGCGCGTGGCAACCTGCGCAGCCGCCACGAGCCGGGCCGCATCGAGTAGACCTGTTTGCCCACTTCACTGGCAGTGGGCGGCTGTGTTGCACTGGTAAACGGCGAATTTGCGTCTCCACCTGATCCCTGGTCGCCCACGGAGTCCACGGCCTCGGGATCGGGCAGGCAGTCCGTACCTGGGGAGGAGGTGCCCGCAATGGCCAACAAGGACCTGTGATGAGAGACCTCAGCCGACGCCGGCTCGTTCCCGGCCACCCGCTCGCGCCGGGAACGAGCCAACCACCACAACACGCCGATCACACCCGCCAGACCGATCGCCACCACCCCAGCGACAGCCACCGCGCGGAACGGCCCGTACACCTCGGCCGCGAGCCCGCCGCCCAGGATGGCAATTCCCTGAGAGCAGTACAGACAGGTGGCGAGCCGCCCCAGAACACCACCACGACGGTGATCGGGCACAAGGTCAACCACCATCTCCTGGAGCTGCACCAGGTAGATCGTCGAAAACACTCCCGACAACGCCCACAACGCCGCCGACAGGACGAGCCCAGGCCCCAGCTCGCACACGACAAGCGGCACCCCCGCCGCGATGGCAAGCAGCACAGCAGCGGTCGCCGACGTCGGAATCCGTACTCGAGCCGCCAGCCAACCGCCCAGAACGCTGCCCGCGGGATCCGCCGCCATCAGCACCCCGACGCCGACCGCAGCCAGGCCGAGTTCGCCCGCATAGGGAACGGCCAAACCCTCCGGCACGACGAACAGACCGACCAGCCCCGCGAGCGCGAACAACGGCCACAACAGTCCGCCACCACCGCAAGGGGTATCCGAACCCGCCGAGGTAGCGACGGCTCGCGCAGCGGCAGCGCGCTCACGCACGCCCGCGATGATCAGAACAGCGCTGGCCACGAACGTCGCGGCGTTCAACAGCAGCGCCAGGTGTGGCCCGATCGCCACCAGGAGCACACCGCCCACCGCGAAGCCCACCAACTGGGCCGTCTGCCCAGTGACCTGCCGCAACGCCAACCCGGCCCGGTACGCGGCGCGATCTTCGAGCACCTGCGGCAGGATCGCGAGCTGCGCCGCCTTGAACGGGCCCGACGCCGCGCTCAACACACCGACGACGACCCACAACACCGGCAACGGCAGGCCCGGCAGCGCCATCAACCCAGCCAACCCCGCACGCAGAAGATCAGTCACCACCAGGACCCGACGCCGGGGGAACCGGTCGGCAAGGCCAGACAACAGCGCCCCACCCAGCACAGCCGGCACGAACGTCAACGCGTACGTCAACGCCGTCAGCCCGGCCGACGACGTCCGCGCGAACACCAGCAACGCCAGCGCGACCCGAGCCAACTGATCACCAGCAACCGACAGCAGCTCAGCGGCCCACAGATACCGGAACTCCCGAACACGCAACGCAGCGCCGAAACCAGTGCTCGTCCTGCTGGCCATCGTGCCCCCACACGTCGAACCAAATGTCCACACGCAACGCGCGTGACAATCCCGGCGATCGACGGTAGGTGCTTGTCCGCTGGTCACGCCGCCGCCTGGCACAGATGTACCCGAACGGTGCAGAGCACACTACGGTCAGTGACCGGCTCGTGGTGTCGATGACCGCCACTCAGGTAGCACTGGGGGTTCTCATCGGCGCCGGGGTTGGCGCCGCTCTCGTGCCCATGACTCGTAGGAGCATGAATGGCCAGGCGGCGGTTGGCGCTCTGCTGCCGGTGTCGGCGCTGCTGACGGCCGTGTCGTGGGGATTGCTGGCCTGGCGATTCCCGGCGTGGCCAGCGCTGTTCGTCTATGGTGCCTTCGCCACGCTCGCAGTCCCGCTGGCCATCGTTGATGCGATCGAGTACCGGCTACCCACGCTGCTCGTACGCACCGCCTACGCCGCGGCCATCGGCTCATCGCTGATCGTTATCGCGACGGAGGAAGACGTGGGAAGGCTGCTACGGGCGACGCTCGGCATGGCCGGGTTGCTGCTGGTCTACCTCATGGTCGCCCTGGCGTTTCCGAACGACCTCGGCGCAGGCGATGTGCGCCTGGCCGGGGTCATCGGATGGGTTCTCGCCTGGGACAGCTACCCCACATTGCTCACAGGGGCCGTGCTAAGTGCCGTCATCGGGGGCGTCGTCGGAATTGCCGCGCTCGTCGCGCGACGCACGCCGCGACCTGGACAGGTTCCGGCAGGACCCACGATGCTGCTCGGCTCGTTCGTTGCGTTACTACTCGCGGCGTAATCGCACGGGCGAGTTCAGCTCTACTTCGCGCGAGAGCGGCGCCGGGACGCCCCGTTCTTCGTCGCTGCCGCTTTCTCATCGACCTGCGCTTGCCGATACGCGTCGACGACATGGCGGGGGATCCGCCCTCGGGCCGCGAGCTCGATGCCGTTCGCCTGGGCCCATTCCCGGATTTGCCCGGCTTCGCCACTGGCCGCGCCGCGGATGCTCTGAACACTCCGTGCGCTTCGCTTGACGCGACCACCGGTGCGTCGTCCGTGCGCGATGTAGTCCACGAGAGAGTCGCGAAGCTGACCTGCATGGGAATCGGACAGGTCGATCTCATATGTCACGCCGTCGAGCCCGAACTGGACAGTCTCAACATCCTCGGCAACGTTACCGTCCAGATCGTCAACCAGCTGGACAAGGACCTGCTGTGCCATCAATGGCTCCTGGGGTGGTGTGCTACAAGCGCATGCAATGGTTTGTTCCCTCAGTGTACATGCAAATACAAGCTGCTTCCAATTCATGTCTTGACCGATGTAGTCGTTTGTTCCGGCGCGGCCGCTTTGAATTCTTTCCACAACAGGTTCACAGGATGTTCCGGAGCGTAGTGTTGCCGTTCGTTTCTGCGACCGAACACTCCAGTGACCAACTCGAGCGGCGGTTCGAGGTCGTTGGCCAGCGGAATGGCGCGGAGGTCGTGCCCACCGGGAAGGCGGCCCTCAACGGCGGCGCGAGCTACCTGGCTCGTCGTGAGTAGGCATCCGTGCAGGAGACGCGAGTCGAGAAGGCCGAGCCCGTAGTAGAGGGCGTCGATCTCGGCGATGATCGAGAGTTTGTTGCGGTAGTCAGGACCGAACCACCTGCGGAGGAACTCCGCCAGTAGCCCGGCAGTGGGCGCGAGCAGTGGAAGGCTGGGGAGTTTCGCCGCACTGACTGGTTTGCTCGGCAGTTCGCGGGTCGACAGATTGGTGAGCAGTGCCACACCTTCGCGGTGCCACTCGATGAAGTCGTAGTCGAGGGCGGGCAACTCGCCGAGACGGGTGGCAAAGCTTCCACAGACCAGGTCCACTTGCTGGGAGTCGAGCTTCTCCCAGAAGTCGCGGGTTCGAACGTGGACGACCTTGAGTTCGATCTCGCGGCGTTCGAAATCATCCTGAAGCCGTGGCCATATCTCGCCGACGAAGCGGATGGTGAATTCGGTTGTTCCGACAGTCACGGTGCTACCGAGTCGTCGGCGAGCTGAGTGAGTGCTGGTGAGCCACGAGTCCAGGGTTGCTTCGGCGAGTTCGACGAGGGACTCGCCTGTCGGGGTGAACAGGACGTCCTGGCCGCGGCCCTGCTTGATGACGAACGATTCGCCGATGAGGCGCTGGGCGATGTCGTTCATGGTGTTGAGCTGTTTCTGGACGCTCGACTGCTCGCGGCCAAGCCGGCGAGCGGCGCTCAACGCGGTTCCCATACGCCGGACGACGACCAGGGTGCGGAGCTGATCCAGCGTCAGGTCGAGCAGGTCGCCAGGGGCGTTGACCAATTCAGCAAGAGGGCCGGCGGAATGCAGCTCGACCGGTTGTGTCTTTGACATTGCTGGCCTTTCCTGTGGGGCAACGGTTACGCCTGTCCGTGACCGCTATTCCGCCGGACATTTCAGCTGCACCTGATCGCAGTACCACCCGAGAATATCCCAAGATGTCCGGCCGAACATCTAGACATCGATAAATGCCCTAGCGAACACTTGGCTCAAGAACGAGATCCGGCTGGAGGGCACTCATGGTTGCGCGCAGCATCGCTCCGGAGTCACAGGCTGCGTCGTGTTATTTCCGCACGACGGTGGAGGCGCCGCACCGAAAGGCGCTCGTGCAGATCGACGAGCGGTGCAACCTGCGGTGCCCACACTGCTTCGTGTCCGCCACCAAGCGCGGGACGTCGATGCCGTTGGCCGACCTGGAGAACACAGTGATTCCGCGGCTCGCGGAGTGCCGGGTCCGGCGGGTCACGCTGACTGGCGGCGAGCCGACGATCCATCCTGACTTCCTCGACGTCGTGCGTGCCTTCCGTGCGGCCGGCATGGACGTGGGTGTCTGCACGAACGCCACCACCCTCGAGGAGGACCAGATCTCCGAGTTGGCAGCGATCGGCGGTGTGCACTGCAATGTGTCGCTCGACGGTTTCCGCGCCGAGTCACACGGTCGGTTCCGGGGCGATCCCGACTCGTTCGCCGTGACCGTGGCGACCGTGCAGGCGCTGGCCAGGGCGGGCCTGCTGCAGGGGCTGCTGTGCACGCCGAACACGCTGGCCGAGGGCGAGGAGTACCGCGAGCTGTGCGAGTTCGCGGCCGAGCAGGGTGCCCGCTACGTGTTGATGAACCCGCTGTCGAGTATGGGGCGCGGTGTGCGGTCCCGGCGCCGGCTGGCCAGCTCGGAGGAACACATGCAGCACATCTACGAGCTGACCGCCCCGTTCGAGACCGATGACCTGGACATCGCCCATATCCGGTTCCCCAACACCGCGGGTCGGCCGCTGGCCGGCTGTGAGGCGGGGACGATCATCTACGTGTTCACCCCTGGCGAGGTGACCGTCTGCCCGTACCTCGTGTTCGCCGCCCGTACTCCGATCTCCCGGCACGATCCTGCCGAGTTCATCGTCGGCAACATCTTCACCGACGCCGACATCGCGGCCCGGCTGGATGCCTACCGCTTCCACGACCGCTATCAGGTCGGCGCGAACCCCACCTGCGGATCGTGCGCCATGAACAGCGCATGTGGGAAAGGCTGCCCGGCCGCGGTGGTGGCCGCCGGCGGCCGGATCGGTGACCTCGATGCCGAGCAATGCCCGGTGGCCGCGAACGACCGGCGGCTGCTGCCGCTCGCGCCGGCATGACCGCGCCAGCCAGCCGGCCTGGCCTGTTCGTGTCGGTCGACGGCCCGGGCGGCGTCGGCAAATCGACCGTCGTCGCCCTCGTAGCCCAGGAGCTCCGCACGCACGGGCTGCCGGTGCACGCCACCACCCAGCCCAGCCGTACGCCACTCGGCGACCACATCCGGCACGGCACCCACACCTACCGGGGCATGGCGCTGGCCTGTCTGGTCACCGGCGACCGCCACCACCAACTCACCGCCGAGATACTCCCCGCCCTGCGCCACGGAAACGTCGTGATCTGCGACCGCTACCTGCCCTCCTCCCTCGTGCTGCAACGTCTCGACGGGCTCACCCCCCGCACGGTGTGGGAGCTCAACGCCGGCATCGCCACACCTGACCTGTCGCTCATCCTCAGCACCGACCCCGCGATCATCGCCGACCGGCTGCACAGCCGCGGCGGGCACAGCCGGTTCGAACAACGGCCGGACGCCAGCACCGCCGAGGTGCGCCTCTACCATCAGGCCGCTGTGGAACTCGCCGACGCTGGCTGGCCCCTGCTCACGCTGGACGCCACCCACCCGCCCGAGACGATCGCCGATACCGTCGTCCACCAGATCATGACCCTGTACCTGGAGCGGAGCCCCGCATGCCCGGCCTGAGCCTGATCACTCTGAACATCGCCAACCCCTCCGTCGACCGCGCCACGAGGCAGCTCGAGTGGCTCGCCGCGCGACCCGAGGACGTGCTGGTGCTCACCGAGACCAAGGCCAGCGACGGCTGCCGCCACCTCGCCGACGCCTTCCACACCGCCGGCTACGCCGTCACCTACCCCGAACCGGCACCCGGCGAGTACGGCGTCATGATCGTCAGCAAGCTCGCCACCCAACCCGACCCCATCGGCGACACACTGACCTACCTCCCCACCCGCGCAAGCGGCATCACCATCACCACCGACTGCGGCCCCATCCGCGTCCTCGGCGCCTACGTCCCCTCCCGCGACGCCTCCCCGGAGAAGGTCGACCGCAAACGCCGCTGGCTCGCCGAGTTCTCCACCGCCCTCGCCGCCACAGAGATGCCGACACTGCTCCTCGGAGACCTCAACGTGCTCGAACCCGACCACCAGCCGCACTACCGCTTCTTCCAGCCCTTCGAGTACGACTTCTACCGCGCCCTCACCGACCGGCACGGACTGCTCGACGCCTTCCGCCAACTCCACCCCGACCAGGTCGAACACAGCTGGGTCGGCCGCACCGGCGACGGCTACCGCTACGACCACGCCCACGCCACCAAAGACCTCGCCACCGAGCTCGTCGACTGCGAATACATCCACGAACCACGCCTCACCCGGCTCAGCGATCACTCCGCCCTCACGGTGCGCCTTACCCGCTCCGGCACCTCACCGTTGCTAACCTCCGACCCCGTCGAAGCGACCAGCCCGCCGACCCTCTTCTAGCCCCAACCCCGGGCTCCGGCGTTCGCTGGCCGCACGACACCGCAAGCGGCCAGCGACCACGGAGGACACGGCAAGCATGCCCCCGACATCCCCGGCCGACACCCGGGTCGAAACGCCGCGAATCGGTGCCCGCGTCCTCCTGCTCGACTCCCGCGACCGCGTCCTGCTCATCCACGCCCGCGACCCCGACCAACCCGACCACCACTGGTGGGAACTCCCTGGCGGCGGCGTCGACCCCGACGAAACCCTCGAAGACGCGGCCATCCGCGAAGTCGCCGAAGAGACCGGCATCCAGCTCGACACCCTCGGCCCCCGCCTGTGGATCCGCGAGAGCCGATTCCGCTACCGCAACCACCACCACCACCGCATCGACCACGTCTTCCTCGCCCGACCACCCCACACGGACCCGACCGTCACGACCAGGCCATCCGACAACGAGAAGCTCGGCCTCATCGAACGCCGGTGGCTCACCCCCGACGACCTCGACGCCAGCTCGGACAAACTCCTTCCACCCTCACTCCCCGCCTTCCTGCGCGACATCGTCAACGGCCACCTCCCCGCGGAACCCATCTCGATGCCCGACTGAACGCCCCACAGGGGGTTGGCTTTCCATTGCCAACCGTGATCCGGCATCATCGGCTCGGGTGTTCACATGGGAGTGCCCCGGCCCACCAGGATTGGGCCGGGGCACTCGCCATGATCAGTTAGCGACTCCGCTTCACGGTCGCCAGGAACGCGCGTCCCAGTGCCTCGGACAGTGTCAGGACGGGGCCGTCGGTGTTCTTCGAGTCGCGGATGCCGAACACGGTCTCCGATCGCGCCAGCTCGACGCAGTTGCCGCCGTTCGAGCCGCTGAAGCTCGACTTGCGCCACGCCATCTCGACGCAATCACCGCCGTTTCCGCCGCTGAAGCTGGACTTGCGGAACTCCGCCTCCCGCCAGAAGGCGGGAGTGTCAATGATCATCGTGTCACCTCCTTCATGACTTTCCTGATGATCCCACGCGAAGCGGTCTGGCTGGCGGCGAGAGCCCGCAGCCGGGTCATCGCGCGCTCGTACTCGGCGATCTCCTCCGGCTTCTCGACGTACTGCCCACCAGTCAGCAGGTCGAGATAAACAAGACCCGGATCGCCTTCCATCGCAGCGGGGAATTTCATCACCTTGAAGCTGCCGCCCTCCTGAGCAGGGGTCGGGCCGGCATCATAGGGAAGTATCTGGATGTCGACGCCAGGTCGTTCGGACATCTCAAGCAGGCGTTTCAGCTGCCCGTGCATAGTGATCGCTCCGCCGTAGGGCCGGTGCAGCACCGACTCGTCCAGCACCACCCACAGGCGAACCGGGTCGGTTTCGCGGTCGAGGATCTGCTGGCGGCCCAGCCGGATCTCGATGGATTTCCCGATCTGCTCGTCGGTGAGGTTGGGATTGCCACGGAGTACCGCCTCGGCGTATTCCCGTGTCTGGAGCAGGCCGTGCACCAGGACGGTCTCGAACACGGCGATCTCCGCAGCGCCTGACTCGAGGCCGAGGAAGAGGTCGAACCACTTCGGTACGGCGCCGGACAGCGCGGTCCACCAGCTCTTCGCCTTCTTGGCGGCGGAGAGCAGCTCGCGCATGAACGGGATGCGGTCGGCCTGGCCGTAGAGGTCGAGCAGCAGCTCCAGATCACCGGCGTTGGGCAGCCGGTCCTTCTCGAGGTTGCTGATGTGCTGGACCGTCCGGTCCAGTCGCTTGGCCGCGTCCTTCTGCCCGAGGCCGGCATCGAGCCGCCACTTCTTGAGGTACAGAGCGATTGTCCGCTTGAACAGCGCGGGACTTCCTGACCGCAGCGCCTGCGGCACACCTGACTCATTCACGCTGCTCACCTTCGCGGTCCGGGCGCGAGTGCGCACGCAGTGGATCACCCGAATTGACTAGTCGGTGGACTTGACGTTGTTGATTCAACAGTGTTCCATCCTATATGGCTAGGTTCACACGTGAGAAGAATCTAGCCCCGGGGGTGCCGCACCGAACACCCGGGTATCACCCGCGGCGCCCCCGGTCCGAGCCACCGGCAGCGGGAGGAAGTCCAGATGGCATCGCTCGAACCGTTGCCGATGACATCGCCCGGTCGGCCCCGACGACCGGGATTGCCGGCGGGCGGCGCCGCCGAGTCCGCGTCCTGGCGCGCCGCCGCCCGCCCCATGGCCGCGCGGTGGGATCGGTTGGGGATCCGGTCTCCCGATCTCGCCGCGTTCCAGTGTCCATCTGGGATCGACGCCACGACGAGGGCAGGGGTTGAGAAGGACATGTACAGCGATCAGCTGAACGTCAGCGCATACATCATTCTCCAGGATGGCTGCCCGCTGAGCTTCACCGTTCTTGGCAGTGGCCAGGTGGAGGTGACCTGCGGCGAACCGCGAGATGGGTGCCAACTCCTGCTGGACGCCGAGTCGCTTCGGCGATTCCTCGCGCTTGGCCGCGCGGCCATGGAACGGATGGACGGCCTGTTCGCCGAGCAGGACATCGACGGGGTCGTGGGGGTTGGCCGTGTCTGACCATATGCGGACCATCCGGGCGCAACAGCTGGGCCGGGAGCAAGCCGGCGTGCGGTCGTCGGTGGTGCCGCCCGCTCGGCTGCTCCGCCGCTGGCGACGCCGCCGGTCCTACCCCTGGGCCCGGCCGTGCCGCGACAGCGCGAAGCAGCGCGGCACGATCATCGTCCGGCCGACCGGGGACGGACGGCTCGCGCTGGTCGTGCCGACCGACGGGGTCGCGGTACTCGACCTACTGACGATCGGCGAGCTGCGCCACGCGCTGCGCCTCGCCGCGTTCGAGCTGCACCGCCCGGCCGAGGACAGCCCACGGT
>NZ_JBOHGB010000090.1:0-28754 GCF_050699935.1 Actinophytocola sp. | reverse complement strand
GCGCAGCGGCGTGCAACCGTCGCTGCGCGCCCGCCTCGACGGCGTGGACGCACCGCCCGGGCCGCCCCCGGCGCCACCGGGCCCGCCGCGCGAGCCGATGACCGAGGAGATGCCGCGGTATCCCTCGTACCCGTCGATGGAGCCGGTGGCCGACCCGCGCCGGCCCGGCGCGGACCGCCCGTCCGGGCCGGTCGGACCAGACAGCCGCACGCGGATGCGGCCCGCGTCGTTCCCGGTTCGCCCGCCCGCCGAGCCCGACGAGGACCACCGGGACCACCGCGACGACCGCGACCGCGACCGCGGCGACCGCGGCGGCGGGCGCTACCCCGACCGTGACTTCGACCGTGACTTCGAGCGCGACGACGAGTTCGACCGCGTCGACGTCCTGGACGACGACGCCGAGTTCGACGACCTCGAGCGCGACGACGACCTCGACGAGGACGAGGCGCGCGGTGCCTCGCCGGTGCGCGAGTGGCTGGTCATGGTCGGCCAGCTCGCGGTCGGCGTGCTCGCCGGCGGCGCGGTGTGGCTCGGGTTCAACTGGCTGTGGAGCGCGCTGCCGCAGGCCGCGCTCGTCCTCGCGCTGCTGGTGATCGCCGGCATGGTGCTGATCGTGCGGAAGATCCGGCGTGCCGAGGACCTGCAGACAACGGTGTTCGCGGTCCTCGTGGGCCTGCTGGCCACGGTCTCACCCGTCGTGTTGCTCCTGGTCAACAAGTAGCTAGTGCCCGCCGCCGGAAGCTCGTCACGCATCTCGCCGGCCCAGCTTCCCGCTGGCGGCGTTACCGGCGCCTTGCCAGCGCAAACCTGGATCCGCCGATATGCGCAGCAGGCGCCCGGCGGTGGGCACTAGTGCCCGGCATCAAGATCGGGGCGTCCACCGCGTCGGTGTGGCCGCAGACCGCGACGACGGCCTTCCAGCTCGCCGCCGAGCTCGGCTACGACGGCGTCGAGGTGATGGTCTGGGCCGACCCGATCAGCCAGGACCCGGTGGCGCTGCGCCGGCGGTCGCGGCAGACCGGGGTGCCGGTGCTGGCGGTGCACGCGCCCTGCCTGCTGATCACCCAGCGGGTCTGGTCGCCGCGGCCGGAGGAGCGGCTGCGGCGCTCGGTGCAGGCAGCGCAGGACCTGGACGCGCCGACCGTCGTGATCCACCCGCCGTTCCGCTGGCAGCGCCGCTACGCGGAAGGGTTCGCGGACCTCGTCGCGTCACTGTCGGCGGACAGCGGCGTGCGGATCGCGGTCGAGAACATGTTCCCCGTGCGTCGCTTCGGCAGCGACCTGTCCGCGTTCCACCCCTCGATCGACCCGACCGACGTGGGCTACGCGAACTACACGCTCGACCTCTCGCACACGGCCGCCGCGGGGGTCGACGCGCTGGCGCTCGCGACCCGGATGGGCACCGGGCTCACCCACCTGCACCTCGCCGACGGCACCGGCCTGCCGCGTGACGAGCACCTGGTCCCCGGCCGCGGCGGGCAGCCGTGCGCGGAGGTCTGCGAACGGCTCGCGACGAGCGGCTTCGCCGGCCAGGTCGTGGTCGAGATCAACACGAGGCGCGCGCGCAGCCGGGCCGACCGGGTGAAGGACCTCGCGGAGGCCTTGCTGTTCGCCCGCCTGCATCTGGGGCAATAACCGCCGACCGCAGACGGTGTCGACCGGCGCACCGTAAAGTCTCGCTCCGAGGTACCCGTCGGATGGGGCGGGTCCCCTTGTGCGTGGAATGGGAGCGTTTCGTGAACCCGCTACGTAGCTTGATCCTGGCCGCGGCCGGCAACGACGTGATCCGTCGTGTCGTCGCGACCGCACCGGTGAGCCGGGACGTGGTGCGCCGCTTCGTCGCCGGCGAGTCGACGGCCGACGCGATCGACGTGACGCGCAGGCTCGTCGACGCCGGGCTCACGGTGACGCTGGACCATCTGGGCGAGGACACCACCGACGCCCGGCTCGCCGACCAGAGCGTGCGTGCCTACGAGGAGGTGCTCGACGCCCTCCACGCCGACGGCCTGGCCGACCGAGCCGAGGTCAGCGTGAAGCTGTCCGCGGTCGGCCAGCTCCTCGACGAGGACCTCGCGTTCGAGAACGCCTCGCGGATCTGCGCCGCGGCCGCCCGGTGCGGCACGACCGTCACCCTCGACATGGAGGACCACACCACCACGGACTCCACGCTGCGGGTGCTGGCGGAGCTGCGTCGCACGTGGCCGTGGGTCGGCGCGGTGCTGCAGTCCTACCTGCGCCGCACCGAGGAGGACTGCGCCCGGCTCGCCGGCTCCGACCTGCGGGTGCGGCTGTGCAAGGGCGCGTACGCCGAGCCGCCCGAGGTGGCGTTCACCGAGGCACTCGACGTGGATCGCAGCTATGTGCGCTGCGTCAACGTGCTGCTGGCCGGCGAGGGCTACCCGATGTTCGCCACGCACGACCCGCGGCTGGTGCCGATCATCGACGCCAGGGCGGAGTTCCACGGGCGCAAGCCCGGCAGCTTCGAGTACCAGATGCTGTACGGGATCCGGCCGGAGGAGCAGCGGCGGCTCGCCGGGCTCGGGCACACCGTCCGGGTGTACGTGCCGTACGGCGTGCAGTGGTACGGCTACCTCATGCGGCGCCTCGCCGAGCGGCCCGCGAACACCGCGTTCTTCTTACGTGCGTTGACTTCGCGCACGTGACGCGGCTTGTCCGACGCGATCCGATCAAGCTCCACCCGACGTGGCAGGGTAATAATCATGAGCAGTTTTGCGGGGCAGGCCGATGCCCGGGGAGGTCCCGGTTCCGCCGTCGGCCCGTTCGCGTCGGCGTCGAGGGTCCGCTCGCTCGGAGACGGCACCTTCACCGCCGAGTTGGCCAACACGTGGACAGTGGGCGGCAAGCCGCACGGCGGTTTCCTCCTCGCGCTGCTCGCGAGAGCCGCGGTCGCGGCCGCCGGCTCGTCCTCGCCGATGGCCGACCCGCTCGTGGTGAGCGCCCAGTTCCTCCGCGCGCCCGAGGTGGGCCCGGTCCTGCTGCGCACCGACGTGCGAAAGTCCGGCCGGCAGGCCACGATCGTCGCCGTCCACTTGGAACAGAGGGGCCAGTCGTGCGTGGAGGGCGTGGTCACCACCGGCCGGCTGCCCCGGGAGCGCGCGGTCTGGACAGACCTGCCCAACCAGCCGGCCGAGCCGCCGGGCAACGCGGTGGACCTCGCCTCGCTGCCGATGGCGTCGGTGTTCCGGCTGACCGGGAGCTGCGACGTGCGGCTGGACCCGAACGGCGCGGGCTTCCTGCACGGCCACACCGGTGACCCGCCGCGGCTGCGCCTGTGGGTGCGCCCGCGCGGCGAGCAGGTCGACCCGATGTTCGCGCTGGTGGCCGGGGACATCTCGATGCCGGTGACGTTCAACCTGGGCCGGTTCGGCTGGAGCCCGACGGTGCAGCTGACCGCGCTGCTGCGCTCCCGCCCGGCCCCGGGCTGGCTCCGCGTCCAGGTCGACTGCAAGGCCGTGCACGGAGCGTGGTTCGACGCCGACGCGACCGTCGTCGACGCGACGGGGCGGCTCGTGTGCCAGTGCCGCCAGCTCGCCCTGTCCGCCAAGGGCTAGGAAGGACGCCTTCCTGACGTTCGACGTCCGCTTGGCGTCCTTCCAGGCTCGCCAGGATCGGGCCGTGGCAGGCTGGTGCGCATGACTGACGGCCACAAGGAGACCGAGAAGCCGGCCATCGCGGTGCTGGGCGCCGGCAAGATCGGCGAGGCGTTGCTGTCCGGGCTGCTGACCGGGGGCCGGCGTGCGGACGAGCTGATGTTCACCGAGCGCCACCCGGAGCGCGCCGCGGAGCTGACCACGCGCTACGGCATCCGGGCGGTCGACGTGGCCACCGCCGCCAAGGAGGCCGGCGTGCTGGTCGTCGCCGTCAAGCCGCAGGACATCGAGCCGCTGCTGGACGAGCTCGCGCCCGCCGTCGACGAGAACACGCTCGTCGTCTCCCTCTGCGCCGGGCTGCCGACCTCGCTGTACGAGCGGCGGCTGCCCGCGGGCGTGCCGGTCGTGCGGGTCATGCCGAACACGCCGATGGTGGTCGGCGAGGCGATGAGCGCGATCTCGCCCGGCCGGCACGCGAGCCACGAGCACCTGGCCACCGTCGAGCAGGTGCTGTCCACGGTCGGCATGGTCGTGCGGGTGCCCGAGTCGCAGCAGGACGCCGTCACCGCGCTGTCGGGCTCCGGGCCGGCGTACTTCTTCTACCTCGTCGAGGCCATGATCGACGCGGGCATCCTGCTCGGGCTGCCGCGTGCGGTGTCCGAGAAGCTGATCATCCAGTCCGCGGTCGGCGCGGCCGCCATGCTGGCCAAGACCGGGGAGCACCCGGTGACCCTGCGCGAGGCCGTCACCTCACCGGCTGGCACGACCATCATGGCCATCCGTGAGCTGGAGAGACACGGCGTGCGGGCCGCGCTGCTGGCCGCCATCGAGGCCGCCCGCGACCGGTCGGAGGAGCTCGGCCGGGCACATGATGACGAGAAGTGACCACCGGCGGCCGGTCGGCGTAATTTCGTCCACGCCGTCGCATCAGTCACACCAGTCCCGCTACTCTCGGGAGAAGCACGTGCGTGTCGATACCGTCGGTGGGGAAGCCGACGGCGCGATGCGTGCCTAAGGACTCGGTGAGCATGCCGGCGAACAAGAACGAACCGGAACATCCGGGCCTCTCGGAGGTGCGGTTCCTGACCGTCGCCGAGGTGGCCACGGTGATGCGGGTGTCCAAGATGACCGTGTACCGCCTGGTGCACAACGGCGAGCTGCCCGCGGTCCGGGTCGGCAAGTCGTTCCGGGTGCCGGAGAAGGCCGTCAACGACTACCTGCGCGGCGCCTACTTCGACGCGGGCTGACCCGCTGGTGAGTCGCGGGCGGAGCCGGTGACCGGACTCGGGCGACGGGCGGGTAACCTGGGCGATCGTTGTGCCTGGTTCTTTCGCGCACGTCCGTGACCTGCCGGTCGAGTGGTCGTAGCCGTCCAGGCGAGATCGACCACCGACTACAGCAAGGGATCAGCATGGGCTCGGTCATCAAGAAGCGCCGCAAGCGCATGTCGAAGAAGAAGCACCGCAAACTGCTGCGCAAGACGCGTGTGCAGCGTCGCAAGCTCAAGAAGTAACGCCGACGCCGTCCCGGATGTGCCGCCGAACGAGTGAACATCCGGGATGTAAGCGTGTGACCTGCGTTAATTGCAGGTAGCCAGCGTCAAGTCGATCACGATTCGGCGGTACAGTCGCGCGGGGTCCGCCACCGTGTCCGCCGGGCCGCCTTCCACAAAGTGATCGATTCATCGGAGTCGCATGGCGCCCAACGTCGTCCTCGTGACCGGGGCCGCGGACCAGCTCGGTGGCTCGCTCGTTGCCCGGCTCGCGGCCGATCCCGACATCGAGCGCGTGCTCGCGGTGGACACCTGGGCGCCCGCGGCCGGGAGGTCCTCGCGGGTCGAACACGTGGCCGTGGACATCCGCGATCCGCGTATCGGCAAGGTGATCGGCTCCGCGCGGGTCGACACCGTGGTGCACGCCGCGCCACGCTCGAGCGCCGGGCCGCTGCGCGCCGCGATCAAGGAACGCAACGTCATCGGCACGATGCGGCTGCTGGCCGCGTGCCAGCGGGCGCCACGGGTGCGCAAGCTCGTGGTCAAGTCCACCGCCGAGGTGTACGGCGCGAGCGCCACCGCGCCGGCGGTGTTCACCGAGCAGGACCCGCCCGCGAGCGGCCGGGACCGCGAGGCGGCGGTGATCGAGGCGTACGTGCGGGGCTTCGCGCGCCGGCGTCCGGACGTCACGGCGACGATCGTGCGGCTGGCCGAGCTGATCGGGCGGGGCGTCGACACCGCGCTGGCCCGGTACCTGCGGCTCCCGGTGGTACCGACCGTGCTCGGCTTCGACGCCCGGGTGCAGCTGCTGCACCCGCGGGACGCGGTGGCCGTGCTGGAACGGGCCGTGCTGCGGGACCTGCCCGGGGTGTTCAACGCGGGTGGGGACGGGGTGGTCCTGCTGTCCCAGGCGATCCGGCGGGCCGGGCGGGTGCCGCTGCCGATGCCGCGAGCCGCGGTCCCGGCCGCCACACGGTTTGTGCGCGGCGCCTCGCCGGTCCACCTCTCGCCGGATCTCGCCGGGTTGCTCAGGTACGGCCGGGTGATCGACACGACCCGGCTGAAGACGACGTTCGGGTTCGCCCCGCGATGGTCCACATCGGACGCTTTGGACGACTACGTGCGGACTCCGCACCAGGAGCCGGCCCGGTGAACGGCCACACCGCCGAGGTGATCCCGCTTCCCCGCCGCGCACTGGACGGGGTCGTCCCCGCCCGCTCGGCGACCGCGTCCCGGCCGCCGGTGCCGGTCACGGAGCTGCGCCCGCGTCCCGCCGGGTCACCGGGTGTCCTGGCGGGCGCGGCACGCTTCCTCCGGCGGCGGCTGTCCGGCGAGTACCCGGTGGACGAGTTCGGCTTCGACCCGGAGCTGACCGACGTGCTGCTGCCGCCGCTGCGGGCGGTGTACGACAAGTGGTTCCGCGTGTCGGTGACCGGTTCGCTGCCGGCCGGCACGGGTGCGCTGGTGGTGGCCAACCACTCCGGCACGCTGCCGTGGGACGCGGCGATGACGGCCATCGCCGTGCACGACAACCATCCGGAGCGCAAGTACCTGCGGATGCTCGGCGCGGACCTGGTGTTCCAGGTTCCCGTGCTGGGCAGCCTCGCCCGCCGGACCGGCGCGACGCTCGCGTGCTCCGCGGACGCGCGGCGGCTGCTGCGGGCGGGTGAGGTCGTCGGCGTGTGGCCGGAGGGGTTCAAGGGGATCGGCAAGCCGTTCCGCGAGCGGTACCGCCTGCAGCGCTTCGGGCGTGGCGGCTTCGTGGCGACCGCGTTGCGGGCCGGGGTGCCGATCATCCCGTGCTCGATCGTGGGCGCGGAGGAGATCCACCCCAAGATCGCCGACCTCCAGCCGCTGGCCCGGCTGCTCGGGTTGCCGTACCTCCCGGTCACGCCGTTCTTCCCGCTGCTGGGCCCGCTCGGCGCGATTCCCTTGCCTACCAAGTGGACCATCGACTTCGGCGAGCCGATCCGCACCGACCGCGCGGCGCCGGACGCGGACCAGGACCACGCGCTCGTGCTGGAGCTCGCCGACCAGGTGCGGGACACCATCCAGTCCACCCTGAACCGCATGGTGTCCGCCCGCGCCTCGGTCTTCTAGCCTCGCGCCGACCAAACGGAACCTCAGTGGCACCGTGACGGCACCCGGCCACAATCAACCGCACGTCCGCACCGTTTGCTGGAACGCAACCAACACTTTGAATTCCGGGGAGGCGGACTAGCCTCGTTTGCGGTAGGCCAGGCCCGCCGCGACGGCGCCGGCCACCGCGCCCGCGCCCAGGACCGAGGGGACGCCGATCTTCGCCGCCTTGCGGCCGGTGCGGAAGTCGCGGATCTCCCAGCCCTTCTTCCGCGCCGTCTCGCGCAGCGAGCCGTCGGGGTTCACCGCCACCGCCGTGCCGACCACCGACAGCATCGGGACGTCGTTCGCCGAGTCCGAGTACGCCGTGCAGCGGCGCAGGTTCAGGCCCTCCCGCGCCGCGAGCGCCCGCACCGCGTGGGCCTTGGCCGGGCCGTGCAGCATCTCGCCCACCAGGCGGCCCGTGTACACGCCGTCCCCGCTCTCCAGCACTGTGCCCAGCGCGCCGGTCAGACCAAGTCTCCGGGCGATGATCGTGGCCAGGTCCACCGGCGTGGCGGTCACCAGCCACACGCGCTGGCCGGCGTCGAGATGCATCTGCGCCAGCGCCCGCGTGCCCGGCCAGATCTTGTCCGCCATCAGCTCGTCGTAGATCTCCTCGCCGTGGGCCATCAGGTCGGCCACCGAATGACCGGCCACAAAGGACAGACCGGACTCCCGGGCGCTGCGGATACCGTCGTGGGTCTCTCGGCCGCCGACGCGGAACCGGACCTGCTGCATGGCGAACCTCGCCAGGTCGCCGCTGGTGAAGAACTTCCGGGCAGCCATCCCGCGGGCGAAGTGGAAGATCGACGCGCCCATCATGATCGTGTTGTCGACGTCGAAGAACGCGGCCGCCGTCAGGTCCGCGGGCGGCGCGGGACGACCGGGCTCCGACCCCAGGGCGACCGCCGCCTCCGCCGAGGCCTCCCCGGCGAGCGTGGCGAGCTGCTCCAGCTCCGGCTCCTTGTCACGGCCCCGCCACAGGGACACGGCAACGCCTCCGTGTATTCGACCACCTGTACTCCACTGACAGAGTAGCGATGCCGCGCACGGGTCCCCGGGCTCACTCGCCGATGCTGATCCCGGGAAGTCCCGGCAGCAGCGGCGGCACCGTCACCCCTGGCAGCGGCAGCGGTATCTCGATGTTCGAGTCGTCCGGTGGCGGCCGCGTGCCGGTCTGGTCCGGTGACGGGCTCTCCGCCGGGGGCGGCTGGACCGTCCGCGCCACCGGCGGCAGCGGAGGCAGCTGCTGCGCCGGCTGCCCGGGCCCGGGCCGTTCGGGGGCGGATGGCGCCACGGTCGGCTGTACGGAGGTGCCGCCCGGCGTGCCCGTGGCCGGCGCGTTCGGGTCGGGCCGCGACCCGGTCGCCCGCTCGCAGGCACCCGACGCGGGCAGCGCGCCGACGTCGTCGGACGAGCCGGACGTGATCTGGTAGCAGTCCATCCGGGCGTACAGGGCCGCCGCGCGGCTCGCGATCTTGTCGAGCAAAGCCAGCGACGCGTTCCCCCGGTTGCGCGCGGCCGAGGGCAGCAGCGTGGACACCGCCGTGAGCCGCGAGCTCTGCTGGCGCGCCCACGAGTTCAACGCGTCGAGCCGGCGCCCGTCGGAGCGGGTGGAGAGCGCGATCAGCTGGCGGGAGCCCGCGGACGCGTCGTTGTCGAAGTCGGTCAGCGCGGTGAGGTAGCCGCCGACCGGCGCGCTGTCGCGGTCGGCGTAGCGCCGGGCGAGCGTCTCGATCTCGCCGACCCGCGCGCTCGCGAACTCCAGGTGCTTGAGTGCCTTGCCCTCGTCGCCGAAGGTCAGCCCGAGCTCGGCCGCCTCGGCGGTGCGCTTCACGCCGTAGAGGGCGTCGCCGGGCAGCGCGTCCCGGGCCAGCAGCAGGCTCATGCCCGTCAGCGACCCGACGAGCGCGAGCACGGCCACCGCGGCGACCGCGAACCGGCCGCGGGCGCCGGACACCGCTCGCGCCGGCTCCCGAGCGGGCCGGTCGGTTCTGTCGGACCGGTCGGCGTCGGATCTGCCGGATCTGTTCCTGGGGCCGCGCGGCCCCCGACGCGCCCGCGCGGCTCTCCCGGGTGCGGCGGGCCGCGCCCGGGACGTCGTGGTCCTGCCGGTGGCGGGACCGGTCGCCTCGTCGGCCGGCGACTCGGGCAGGCCGGCGAGGATCCGGTCCCGGATGCGGCGGCGTTCCGCGACCGTCGATGCGGTCAGCGGCTCGAGCCGTGCCAGGGCCGCCACGACGGTGCGGTCGTGCTCGGTGCCTGGACGATCCGGTCCACTGTCCACATCGTGCTCCGTGTTGTTCCTGGAACCGAATCCAGGATCTCGTCTGTTGAACGAGCCGCATGGGCGCCGGTTACGCGCCCACCCCGGCCCGTTCCCCGTCCTAACGCAGCTCCGGCGGCAGCAGCCGGGCCAGCCTGCGCACCGCGCGGTGCTGCAACGCCTTGACCGCGCCCTCGTTGCGTGCCATCACCTTCGCCGTCTCCGCCACCGACAACCCCTGCAGGAACCGCAGGACTATGCACTCCCGCTGGTCGTCGCCGAGCTGGCGGACGCACTCCAGCAGCGCCGAGCGGGTCACCTTCGACAGCACCTGCTGCTCCGGCCCCGACTCGACCCGCCGCGAGTCGTCGACCTCCGCGGTCGCCACCTCGAGCCGGAACCGGCTGGACTTCACGTGGTCCAGCACCAGGTTGCGGGCGATGGTGACGAACCACGCGCCGACGTCGCGGCCTTGGTAGCTCACCGACTCGATCCGCCGCAGCGCCCGCAGGAACGTCTCGCTCGTGACGTCCTCGGCCAGCTCGCGGTCCCCGACCCGGAACAGCACGTAGCGGAACACCACGTCCACGTACCGGTCGTAGAGCCGGGCGAACGCCGACCGGTCCCCGTCCTGGGCGGCGTGCACGAGATCCCAGGAGCCGCCCGGCTCGGCGGGCGAGTCGGGTCCGGCCGGCGTCGCCCCCGATGCGTCCCGTTGAGCTGGGCGCACGGACGGCATGGATCTCTCCCTCGTGAGTTCCGGCCAGCCGCACCGCCGGCCGGGACCTGAGCAGCATACGTGTTGTTACTTCGTAGTAGGTACTGGATCTCCGTTGGGACTTTTCGAGTCGTCGACCATGACGCAGATGAGTCGTGTCACACTGCGGGAACGTTGCGTGGTCGCGGTGTGAATTGCGCAAGGATTCGCGATGTCGTGGGTGTGCGATTGTCGAGAGCGAGGTTGTCATGGCCGACGCGCGGACCGGCAACGTGGCCGATCTGGTCACCGAGGCCGCGGCGCGCGTGCCCGGTCACCCGGCGCTGCTCGACCCTGCCACGGGCCGCTCGCTGACCTGGCGACAGGTCGACGCCGCGGTCGACGCGTATGCCGCGACGCTGCTCCAGGAGGGCCTCGTGCCCGGCGACCGGGTGGCGGTCGTGCAGCCGACGAGCCCCGAGTTCGTGGTGGCGCTGTTCGCCGTGCTGCGCGCGGGCGGCATCGCGGTGCCGGTCGGCACGCAGTTCCCGGCCCCCGAGGTCGAGCGCATCCTCGACGACAGCGGCGCGGCGATCCTCGTGGGCGAGCCGGCCGGGTCGGCGCCGACCGTGCTCGCGCCGCCGGACCCGGACGCGACCGCCGAGGTCCGGCTGACCGCCGACGGCCCGCGCGGCGGGGAGGACATCGCGGTCCTCTGCTACACCTCCGGCACCGCGGGCCTGCCGCGCGGCGTGATGCTGTCCCACCGCGCGCTGCTGTCCAACGTCGAGCAGTGCGCCTCGCTCGAGCCGGCCCCGGTCACCTCGACCGACCGCGTGCTGCTGGCCGTCCCGCTGTTCCACGCCTACGGCCTGGGCCCGGGCCTGCTCCAGGTCGCCGCGGCCGGTGCCACGGCCGTGCTCATGGAGGGCTTCGACACCGAGCGGGTGCTCGCCGCGTGCGAGGAGCACCGGGTGACCGCGTTCGTCGGCGTGCCGGCGATGTACCAGGCGCTCGCCTCGGTGCCGGCCGACCGGCTGGGCGAGGCGATGTCGACGCTGCGGCTGCTGACCTCCGGCGCCGCCCCGCTGCCACCGGCCGTGCTCACCGCGATCAAGCAGGCCACCGGGCTCTCGGTGTTCGAGGGCTACGGGCTCACCGAGACCGGCCCGGTGCTCACCTCGACGCTCGTCGGCGGCTACGCCAAGCCGGGTTCGGTCGGCCGGCCGCTGCCGGGGGTGGAGCTGACGCTGGTCGACTCGGACGGCCGCCCGGTCGGCACCGAACCCGACCCGGACGAGCCGGAGTGGTTCGACGAGAGCGACGCCGAGACCGGCCGGGTCGCCGCCCGCGGGCCGAACCTGTTCAGCGGCTACTGGCCCGACGGCGCGCACGGCCCGGACGCCGACGGCTGGTTCCGCACGGGCGACGTCGGCTACCTCGACGCCGACGGCGACCTGCGGCTCGTCGACCGGGCGAACGACCTGATCATCGTGAACGGGTTCAACGTCTACCCCAACGAGGTCGAGCGGGTCCTCGGCGAGCTGGCCGAGGTGGCCGAGGCCGCCGCGGTCGGCGTGCCCGACGAGCGGACCGGCGAGTTCGTGAAGGCCGTCGTCGTGCTGACCCCGGACGCCACGCTGACCGAGGACGCCGTGCGCGAGCACTGCGCGCGGCGGCTGGCGCGGTTCAAGGTGCCGCGCGAGGTCGAGTTCGTCGACGAGCTGCCCCACTCGGTGACCGGCAAGCTCCGCCGGGCCAGCCTGCGCGGGTAGCGCGGGAGCGAAGCGAACCGAGGAGACGGCCATGACGACCGGCAGGGTGACCGTGGTGTCGCGGCAGGGCTGCCACCTGTGCGAGGTGGCCGAGGCCGACGTGGCGCGGATCTGCGCCGAGCTGGACGTCGACTGGTCCGTGGTCGACGTCGACGGCGACACCGAGCTGCGGGCCGAGTACGGGGACCGGGTGCCCGTCATCCTGATCGACGGCGTCGAGCACGGCTACTGGCGGCTCGAGGAGGACCGCTTCCGGGCGGCGCTCGCGGCACGGTAATGCATCCGTAAGCGCGTTTGACTTGAACACCGGCACCGGCGACGCCGAGTGTGGAGGTGTGCAACTCGACAGCCGTGCGCAGGCGCCGACCCCCGAGCCGCCCGCGATGCTCCGCCGGGGCCGGGCGGTGGCGGTCGCGTTGCTGTCGCTGCTCGCCGCGCTCGCGGCGGGGCACCTCGTTGCCGCCTTCGTCGGGCCGCCCGCCTCGCCGTACGTCGCGGTCGGGAACTGGGTGCGCGACCTCTCGCCGCACCCGGTCACCGAGTGGGCCAAGGACACGTTCGGCACGGCGGACAAGACGGTCCTGTTCATCGGCGTCGCCGTGGTCATCCTCGGCTGCGTGCTCGTCGCCGGGCTGGTGTCGCGGCGCCGGGCCTGGCCCGGGCAGGCGGTCGCCGCCGCGCTCGGCGCGATCGGGTTCGTCGCCGTGCTCACCCGGCCCGACCTCGGCCAGCTCGGCATCCTCGCGCCGGCCACCAGCCTGCTCGTCGGCGTGCTCGGCTTCTCCTGGCTGCACAAGCGGGCGCTGCCCACCGACACCCGCACCCGCGGCGACGGAGACATCGACGGAGACATCGACGGAGACATCGACACCGACCGCCGTCAGTTCATCCGGGTGTCCACCGGGGTCGTCATCGGGGCCGGCGTGCTCGGTCTCGGCGGCGAGCTGATCGCCTCCCGGGTCGACGTCGAGCGGTCCCGCCGGCTGGTCGGCAGCCTGCGGGTCGCCGAGCCCGCCCCGAGGCTCCCGGTGCGGGCGAGCTTCCCCGGCACCACCAGCTTCATCACCAGCAACGAGGACTTCTACCGGATCGACACCGCGCTCACCCTGCCGCGGATGACCGCCGAGGGCTGGCACCTGCGGGTGCGCGGCATGGTCGACCGCGAGCTCGAGCTGGACTACGCCGACATCCGCGACCGGGACCTCGTCGAGCGGCCGATCACCATGGCCTGCGTCTCCAACGAGGTCGGCGGCTCGCTCGTGTCCACCGCCAACTTCATCGGCGTCCCGCTGCGCGACATCCTCAACGAGGCCGGCGTGCACCGCGACGCCGACCAGCTGTTGTCCACGAGCGTCGACGGGTTCACCGCCGGCAGCCCGGTCGACGCCGTCCTCGACCCCGAGCGCGGCGCTCTGCTCGCCATCGGCATGAACGGCGAGCCGCTCCCGCAGGAGCACGGGTTTCCCGCCCGCCTGGTCGTGCCGGGACTGTACGGCTACGTCTCGGCCACCAAGTGGCTCACCGAGCTGGAGCTCACCACGTTCGCCGCGAAGCAGGCCTACTGGGTCCCGCGCGGCTGGTCGGCACTCGGACCGGTCAAGACCCAGTCCCGCATCGACAGTCCCCGCGACGGAGCGACCACGTCCACGCGGTTCACCGTCGCCGGGGTGGCGTGGGCGCCCAGCGTCGGCATCGACAAGGTGGAGGTGTCCGCGGACGGCCGGTGGCACCCCGCGGACCTCGGCGCCGAGGTCGGCCTCGACACCTGGCGGATGTGGCGGGTCGAGCTCGAGCTGCCGCCCGGCGAGCACGAGCTCTCGGTCCGCGCCACCGACCGGACCGGCGAGACCCAGACGGACAGGCACGCGCCGCCGGCGCCGAACGGGGCGACCGGCTGGCACACGATCTCGGTCACGGCGAAGTAGGCGGCGAAGTAACGGCGGAGTAGGGAGCACCCCTCCATCGGACCGCGACCGTGTCGTAGTAGACATGGTGTAGGGCCGACCGACCCCGCCCCGACTAGCGACTTTGTGCCTGCGTTCACAAGCGGCTACCGTTAGCTCATCCCAGGGGCGATCTGTCAAGGAGTACCAGCGTGGCGCAGCGTGGCCAGTCCGACGCAGCCGGTAGAACCCCACGGGCGCCAGCCGAGAACGCGGCCGAGATCACCACGCCCATGCCGGCGATCGGTGGCAACGGTCTGCGGGACCGGGCTCGCGCGATCCCCGAGGCCGCCGTCGCGCGGCTCGCGGTCTACCTCCGGGTGCTGTCCGGCATGCGCGAGCAGGGCACGGGCAGCGTCTCCAGCGAGGAGCTGTCGGCCGCGGCCGGCGTCAACTCCGCGAAGCTGCGCAAGGATCTGTCCTACATCGGCTCGTACGGCACCCGCGGTGTCGGCTACGAGGTCGAGGTGCTGATCGACCAGATCGAACGTGTCCTGGGCCTCACCCGCGAGCAGAGCGTCGCCGTGGTCGGGATCGGTAACCTCGGACATGCGCTCGCCAACTATGGCGGGTTCCCAGGCAGAGGCTTTCCGGTGACCGCGTTGTTCGACGTCGACCCCGACCTGATGGGTGTGCCCGTCGGGGGGATCCCGGTCGACCACATCGACGACATCTCCACCGTGTGCGCCGCGCGCGAGGTCACCATCGGCGTCATCGCCACGCCGCCCGCGTCCGCGCAGGCCGTGTGCGACCGGCTGGTCCAGGCCGGCGTCGAGTGCATCCTCAACTTCGCCCCGGTCGTGCTCCAGGTCCCGGAGACGGTCGAGGTGCGCAAGGTCGACCTCGCGGTCGAGCTACAGATCCTGTCGTTCCACGTGGCCCGCCGCGCGGACCACGCCCCGGCCGACGACGCCACGCCGGCGCCGCGCGTGAACGGGGTTCCCCAGGGCGGGATGGTGGTGCGGCCATGAGTGAGCTTGCGAGCGAATCAATGTCACAGTGTGTCCGCGAGCGGCAGCACCGAGCCTGCGTGGGGCTGTCGTGAGTGTGATCGCGGTCGGGCTGTCCCACCGCTCCGCCGACCTGCGGGTGCTGGAGCGTGCCTCGGTGCCCGCCGACGAGGCCGGCAAGGTCCTCGACGAGCTCGTGCGCTGCGGCGACGTGGTCGAGGCGGCGCTCGTGACCACCTGCAACCGGGTCGAGGTCTATGCGGTCGTGCAGGCCTTCCACGGGGGACTCGCCGACATCGTGCACGTCCTCGGCCGGCACTCCGGGCTCGACACCGGCGAGCTGTACGAGCACCTCTACGTGCACTACGCGGAGGCCGCCGTCGGGCACCTCTTCGCCGTCGCCGCCGGGCTCGACTCGATGGTGGTCGGCGAGTCGCAGATCCTCGGCCAGGTCCGGGCCGCCTACGGCACCGCGCGCGAGGCCGGCACCGTCGGCCGCACGCTGCACGAGCTGATCCAGCGTGCGCTGCGGGTCGGCAAGCGGGTGCACACCGAGACCGACCTGTCCCGGGCCGGCGGCTCGGTCGTCTCCGAGGCGCTCGCCGACGCCGACGCGCGGCTGGGCGGCCTCGCGGGCCGGCGGGCGCTGCTGGTCGGTGCGGGCTCCATGGGCTCGCTCGCCGCCGCGGCACTGCGCCGGGCCGGCATCGGCGAGGTCGTCGTCGTCAACCGCACCGAGCGGACCGGCGCGCGGCTGGCCGAGCAGCTCGCGAGCCAGGGCGTCACCGCGAGCGCGGCCGGCCTCGGCGAGCTGGCCGACCGGATCGCCACAGCGGACGTCGTGGTCTCCTGCACCGGCGCGACCGGCACGGTCATCGACCGCGAGGCCGTGGGCTCGCGGACCGAGCCGCTCGTCATCTGCGACCTCGGCCTGCCGCGCGACGTGGCCGCCGAGGTCGGCGAGCTGCCGAACGTCACGATCATCGACCTGGACAGCCTGCAGCGCCGCCTCGCGGAGTCGCCGAGCGGGCTGGACACCCGGCGCGCCACCGGCATCGTCGCCGAGGAGGTGCGTGCCTACCTGGCGACCCAGCGCTCCGCGGAGGTCACGCCGACCGTCACCGCGCTGCGCCGCCGGGCCGCCGAGGTGGTCGACGCCGAGCTGCTGCGGCTGGACTCGAGGCTGCCCGAGGTCGACGGCCGGGTGCGCGACGAGTTAGCGCAGACGGTCCGCCGCGTCGTGGACAAGCTGCTGCACACGCCGACCGTGCGGGTCAAGGAGCTGGCCTCGGGGCCGGGTGGCGCCGGGTACGCCGACGCGCTGCGCGAGCTGTTCCAGCTCGACCCGAGCCTGCCTGCGGCCATCTCCGAGGCCATCACCGAGCTGGACGGTGACGATCGGTGACCCGCACGATCCGGATCGGGACCCGGGGCAGCGCCCTCGCGCTCGCGCAGACCGGGACCGTCGCCGAGGCGCTCGAGAAGGCCGGCTCGAAGGTGGAGCTCGTCACCGTCGTCACGCCGGGCGACCGCTCCTCCGCGCCGATCGCCGAGATCGGCGTCGGCGTGTTCACCTCGGCGCTGCGCGACGCGCTCGCCGACGGCACGGTCGACGTCGCCGTGCACTCCTACAAGGACCTGCCGACCAAGCCCGACCCGAGGTTGTCGCTCGCGGCGGTGCCGCCGCGCGCCGACCCCCGGGACGCGCTCGTGGCCAGGAACGGGCTCACGCTGGGCGAGCTGCCGCCCGGTTCCCGCGTGGGGACCGGCTCGCCGCGCCGGGCCGCGCAGATCCGGGCGCTCGGCCTGGGTCTCGAGATCGTGCCGATCCGCGGCAACGTGGACACCCGGATCCGCAAGGTCGCCGACGGCGTGCTGGATGCCGTCGTGCTGGCCAGGGCCGGGCTCGCCAGGCTGGGCAGGCTGGGCGAGATCACCGAGGTGCTGGACCCGATCCAGGTGCTGCCCGCGCCCGCGCAGGGGGCGCTCGCGGTGGAGTGCCGCGTCGACGACATGGACACCGAACACCTCCTTCAGTCCATTGTGGACGATGAAGCCACCCGGTTCGCGGTGGCCGCCGAGCGCGCCATGCTGGCCGCGCTCGAGGCCGGCTGCAACGCCCCGGTTGGCGCACTGGCCGACGTGGTCGAGGACCTCGACAGCAGTGACGACGGCACCGACCGGGTGGTACACCGCCTGTCGCTGCGCGGGGTCGCGGCCGCGAACTGGACGGCCGACGGAGCCGCCGTACCGGGTTCCGCCGTCGACCTCCTGCGGGCCTCGGCCACCGGTGAACTGACCGAAGGTGAGCAGCTCGGGCGTGCGTTGGCCGCCGAGCTGCTCGAGCTCGGAGCCGGCGTGCTGTCCGGCCCCGAGCGGCATTCTCGATAGACAGGGCTTAGTTGAAAGAGGCGGCCGAGAAATGACCACCCGTACCCGTAAGAGCTCGGGACGCATCGCATTCGTGGGCTCCGGGCCAGGCGACGCCGGGTTGCTGACCGTCCGGGCGGCCGAGCTGCTCGCCCGGGCCGAGCTCGTCGTGACCGACCCCGACGTGCCGGCCGGAGTGCTGGAGCTGGCGGGACAGCACCTCGGGGGCGACACCGAGGTCCGGCCGGCCGTCGGCGATCCGGCCGAGGTCGCGAAGGACCTGGTGGGCGAGGCGAAGGCCGGACGCACCGTGATCCGCCTGGTGTCCGGCGACCCGCTGACCCACTCCGCGCTCGTCGCCGAGGCGCAGGCGGTGGCGCGGACGAGCGCGGTGTTCGACGTCGTGCCCGGCGTGCCGGCGGCCACCGCGGTCCCGGCCTACGCCGGCATCGCGCTCGGCGCCACGCACACCGAGGTCGACGTCCGCGGCGAGGTGGATTGGGCGGGCCTCGCGGCCACCCCGGGCTCGATCGTCCTGTTGGCGAGCTCGAGCCACCTCGCTGAGGCCGCCTCCGCGCTCGCCGAGCACGGCCTCGCCCCGCAGACCCCGGTCGCGGTCACCGCCGACGGCACCGGCTCGGGCCAGCGCACGCTCGACACGACGCTCGCCTCGCTCGCGGCCGACGCCGGCGAGATCGCCGGCAACCTCGTCGTCACGATCGGCCAGGCGGTGTCGGGCCGGACGAAGCTGTCGTGGTGGGAGTCCCGCGCGCTGTACGGCTGGCGCGTGCTCGTGCCGCGGACCAAGGACCAGGCCGGCGAGATGAGCGACCGGCTTCGGCTGCACGGCGCCATCCCGTCCGAGGTGCCGACGATCTCCGTCGAGCCGCCGCGCAGTCCCGCGCAGATGGAGCGCTCGGTCAAGGGCCTGGTCGACGGCCGCTACCAGTGGTTGGTGTTCACCTCGACCAACGCGGTGCGCGCGGTGTGGGAGAAGTTCGCCGAGTTCGGCCTGGACGCGCGCGCGTTCTCCGGCGTGAAGATCGCCTGCGTCGGCGAGTCCACCGCGGACAAGGTGCGTGGGTTCGGGATCATCCCCGAGCTCGTGCCCTCCGGCGAGCAGTCCAGCGAGGGGCTGCTGGAGGAGTTCCCGCCCTACGACGACGTGCTCGACCCGGTCGACCGGGTGCTGCTGCCGCGCGCCGACATCGCCACCGAGACACTCGCCGCCGGGCTGCGCGACCGCGGCTGGGAGATCGACGACGTGACCGCGTACCGCACGGTGCGTGCCGCGCCGCCGCCGGCCGAGACCCGAGAGATGATCAAGACGGGTGGCTTCGACGCGGTGTGCTTCACCTCGTCGTCCACCGTGCGGAACCTGGTCGGCATCGCCGGCAAGCCGCACACGCGCACGCTCGTCGCCTGCATCGGCCCGAAGACCGCCGAGACCGCGCGGGAGTTCGGCCTGCGGGTGGACGTCCAGCCCGAGCAGCCGCAGATCCCTACGCTGGTCGACGCGCTCGCCGAGCACGCCGCCCGCCTCCGTGCGGAAGGCGCGCTGCCACCACCCCGCAAGACCAAGCGGGCCCGCCGCTAACGCCAGGAAGGACGCCTTACTGACGTTCAACGTCTGGAAGGCGTCCTTCCACGCTTCTCCCCGAGGAGGCGCGATGTTCCCGAGCCAACGGCCACGCCGGTTGCGTACCACGGCCGCCATGCGCGGGCTGGTCGGCGAGACCACGGTCCGCCCGAACCAGCTCGTGCTGCCGATGTTCGTCAAGGAGGGCGCGACCGAGCCACTGGCGATCGCGACCATGCCCGGCGTCGTCCAGCACACCCGGGACAGCCTGCGCAAGGCCGCGGTCGAGGCGGTGCAGGCCGGGGTCGGCGGGCTGATGCTGTTCGGCGTGCCGGCGCGGCGCGACCCGGTCGGCTCCGGCGGCGTCGACCCGAACGGCGTGCTCAACGTGGCGCTGCGCGACCTGCGCGCGGAGCTCGGCGACGAGACCGTGCTCATGTCGGACCTGTGCCTGGACGAGTTCACCGACCACGGCCACTGCGGCCTGCTGGACGCCGACGGCAAGGTCGACAACGACGCGACGCTGCGGGTGTACGGCGAGATGGCGCTCGCGCAGGCCGAGGCGGGCGCGCACCTGCTCGGCCCCAGCGGGATGATGGACGGCCAGGTCGCCGCGATCCGCGAGGCGTTGGACCGGGCCGGCCGCCCGGAGACCGGCATCCTCGCCTACTCCGCGAAGTACTCCTCGGCGTTCTACGGCCCGTTCCGCGACGCCGTCGAGTCTCAGCTCACCGGCGACCGCAAGACCTACCAGCAGGATCCGGGCAACGTCCGGGAGGCCCTGCGCGAGGTCCGCCTCGACCTCGACGAGGGCGCGGACGTCGTGATGGTCAAGCCGGCCATGATGTACCTCGACGTCATCCGCGCGGTGGCCGAGATCAGCGACGTTCCCGTTGCGGCGTACCAGATCTCCGGCGAGTACGCGATGATCGAGTCGGCGGTGGCGAACGGCTGGCTGGACCGGCGGGCGGCGGTGCTCGAGACGCTCACCGCGATCCGCCGGGCCGGGGCCGAGGTCGTGCTGACCTACTGGGCCGTGGAAGCGGCGGGCTGGCTGCGGTGACCCGCGAGGTGTCGCGGTAGCCTGCCGCCCGTGACGAAGCCAGGCAATTCGGACCCCGCAGACCGGCCCGTCGAGTCGAAGGAGCCCGCGGCCGCCCCGGCCGACGAGACGGCGGCCGAGACGACGGCCGAGACGACGGATTCGGAGTCGGCGTCCGCGGACGGCACGGCCGGCGAGGACCCCGGGACCGCGGACTCCGCGCCGGAGAGCGAGAAGGCCGAGCCGACAGCGAAAGCTGCGCCAGAGCCGAAAGCCAAGCCAGAACCCAAAGCCAAGCCGAAGCGGAAGTCCAAGCCAGCGCCGGAACGCGAGCCGGAGCCGGAGCTGGACCCGGAGCCCCTGATGGCCGAGCTGGAGAAGGCGCCGCCGCTCCGCGAGGAGCCGGTGATGCCGACCGCCGCCGAGGCGGCCCGGCGCCGGGGGGACACGCCGCGGCCGACGGTCCTGCGGGTCGCCTTCTACCTGGCGCTCGCGTCCGTGGTGATGGGCGTGGTCAGCTCGATCGACCTGTTCCTCAACAAGGCGGAGCTGGTGCGCGGCGCGCAGTCGATCGAGACTCCGCAGCGGCTGACCGCGGCGGAGGCCGAGCGGGCCGTCACGTCACTGCTCTGGCTGTACCTGGTGGTCGTCCTGGCGCTCGGCGCGTTCCTCACGCTCTTCGCGTACAAGGCGCAGGAAGGCGCGCGCCGCGCGCGGATGATGGCGCTGATCATCACGCTGATCCTGCTGCTGTTCCACTTCTACTTCTTCGGGACGGCGTTCGGGCAGATCAGCGGGCTGTTCGCGGCGATCACGATCGCGTTGATGTACCTGCCGTCCACGCGCGAGTACTTCGGGCCACGGCAGACCACCAGGTGACCGAACCGGCCGGCGAGCCCGTGCTCTTCACCGAGCACGGCTCGTCGTGGTGGCCGCTGCTGTGGGGGCCGCTGTTCGCCGCGTTCGGAGTCGGGGTCGAGGCGACCACCGGGCCGGTGCACTGGCTGCCCTGGTTCGTGGTCGGCGTCGGCATATTCGCCGGGGCGGCCGTGTGGGTCTCCGCGCGGCGCAAGGTCTACCTGGTGCGGCTGACCACCGGCACGCTCACCCAGGGCCGCGAGCGGCTGGACGTCGAGAAGCTCGCCGCGGTCACCGACGTCGGCACGCCCGCCGGGGCACGGATCCTCGGCGGCGGCTGGTCCGTGCCGCGCAGGACCACCGCCATCCCGGTGCGGCTGGGGGACGGCAGCGTGGTGCTGGCGTGGGCCCGCGACGACGAGGGACTGCGGGACGCGCTGCGCCGCCTCGTCGAGCCCGAGGCCGGTCATGTTCAATGAAGACGTGTCGAACCCCGACAATGGCCCCGACCATGGCCCCGACAGAGGCTCCCCGAGTGGCTTCCAGCACGAGCCGATGCGGCCGATCCAGGACGGCGGCGGCCGGGCCGAGATCCCGCGACCCCGAGCGGTCGACGTCGCGTTCCGGGCGAGCCTGGCGAGCACCGCGATCGCGAGCGTCGCCACGGTGGTCACGGTGCTGCTGGACCGGGCCTGGCTCGAACGGTTCGCCCGCCAGATGCTCGCGGAGTCCGGGCGGCCCGAGGCAGACCTGTCGACCGGGATCGCCATCGCCCAGGTGTCGCTCGGCATCGGGATCCTGCTGTTCGCCGGCGTGTTCGTGTTGTTCGCGCTGAAGATGCGCGCGGGCCGGGGCTGGGCGCGGGTGGTGCTGACCCTGTTCGCGGTCCTCGGCGCGGTGAACTTCCTGACCGCCGTCGCCAACACCGGGGCCGAGCTCGGCCTGATGTGGAGCCTCGCGGAGGTGGCCTTCTCGGTAACCGCGGTGATCTACATGTTCCGCCCGGAGTCGACGACGTACTTCGCCGAACACCGCAAGCGCCGGCTCGCCCGGCGGGGCGGTCAGCCTCGGCCATGAGAGGCTTGCCGACGTGAGCGCACCGCAGGCCACCGAGCAGCTCGTCGCACCTCCTTCCACCGGGACGGGGCGGATGCACCGCCCGGTGCGGGCCGTGGTCGCGCTCGCCGAGCTGCTGGCCGCCGGCGCCGCGGTGTGGGCCGCGTTCTGGGCATGGCCGCGCGGCTTCTCAACGATCACCACGGTGATCGCCGAGGGCACGGTGCTGGAGTCCCAGCGGATCTACGGCAACTGGCTCGCGGCCGCCATCGGGTTCGGCACGGTCGCCGCGCTGCTCGTGCTCGACGCGGTGCGGCAGGTGCTGCTCGCGGTGCGGGCCCGGCCCAGGCGGGCGCGCAAGGACAAGGCCTCCGGCGGCGACCCGGGCGCGGCTCCGGCCGCGCGGCCGGAGGCGAACTCGGACGCGGCTGCGGATGCTTCGGAGGCGGTATCGGACGCGAGGGTGAGTGGTGACGACTGAGGTGGAGACGACGCGGCGGTCCGCGGCACTGTTCGAGCGGGCGCGAGCGGTCACGCCGGGCGGGGTGAACTCGCCGGTGCGTGCGTTCCAGGCGGTCGGTGGCACCCCGCGGTTCATGGTCCGCGGCGAGGGCCCGTACCTGTGGGACGCCGACGGCGGCCGGTACGTCGACCTGGTCGGCTCGTGGGGACCGATGATCCTCGGCCACGCCCATGAAGACGTGGTCGACGCGGTGCGGACGGCGGCCGCCTCGGGACTGTCGTTCGGCACGCCGACCGCGGGCGAGATCGACCTTGCCGAGGAGATCATCGAGCGGGTCGGCCCGGTCGGCACCGTGCGGCTGGTGAACTCGGGCACCGAGGCGACGATGAGCGCGATCCGGCTCGCTCGCGGGTTCACCGGACGGCGCAAGATCGTGAAGTTCGCGGGCTGCTACCACGGACACGTGGACGCGCTGCTCGCCGACGCCGGCTCGGGGGTGGCGACGCTGGGCCTGCCGACCTCGCCCGGCGTCACCGGCGCGACGGCCGCCGACACGATCGTCCTGCCCTACAACGACCTCACCGCGGTCCGCGCCGCGTTCGCCGAGCACGGTGCGGACCTCGCCGCGGTGATCACCGAGGCGGCGGCCGGCAACATGGGCGCGGTCCCGCCGGAGCCGGACTTCAACCAGGGCCTGCGCGACCTGTGTACCGAGCACGGCGCGCTGCTGGTCATGGACGAGGTGATGACCGGCTTCCGGGTCTCCGCGGCCGGCTGGTACGGCATCGAGTCGGTGGCGGGCGATTTGTACACGTTCGGCAAGGTCATGTCCGGCGGGCTGCCCGCGGCGGCGTTCGGCGGCGTGCCCGAGGTCATGGCGGCGCTTGCCCCGTCCGGTCCCGTGTACCAGGCGGGGACGCTGTCCGGGAACCCGGTCGCGGTGGCCGCCGGCCTGGCCTCGCTTCGTGCGGCGACGCCCGAGGTGTACATGGCGCTGAACGCCAACGCGACCCGGCTGGGCGCGCTCGTCGGCTCGGCGCTGTCCGACCACGGGGTGGCGCACCGGGTGCAGTACGCGGGCAACCTGCTGTCTGTGTTCTTCACCGAGTCGCCGGTACGGGACTACGCGGGCGCGAAGGCGTCGGCCACGTGGCGGTTCCCGGCCTTCTTCCACGCGCTGCTGGAGCGCGGCGTGTACGCGCCGCCGAGCGCGTTCGAGGCGTGGTTCGTCAACGCGGCGATGGACGACGCGGCGTTCGACGTGATCGCCGACGCGCTGCCCGCCGCGGCCGCCGCCGCTGCCGCGGCGCGCCAGGAGAAGGCGTGACGCGCACGGCCGTGCATCTGGTGCGGCACGGGGAGGTGGAGAACCCGGCCGGCGTGCTGTACGGCCGCATGCCCGGCTTCGTCCTGTCCGAGCTGGGCAAGCGGCAGGCGCTGATCGTGGCGGAACACCTGGCGGCCAACGACATCGCGCACGTGGTGGCCTCCCCACTGGAGCGGGCACAGCAGACCGCCGCGCCGATCACCGACTCGCACCGGCTTACCATGGACACCGACGAGCAGCTGATCGAGGCGGACAACGTGTTCGAGGGTCAGCGGGTCTCCGTCGGGGACGGGGCGTTGCGCTCGGTGCGGCGCTGGCCGCAGTTGCGCAACCCGTTCCTGCCGTCCTGGGGCGAGCCGTACATGCAGATCGCGCGGCGGATGCTGGCGGCGGTGTACCGGGCGCGCGGGCACGCGGAGGGGCACGAGGCGGTGTGCGTGTCGCACCAGCTGCCGATCTGGACGCTGCGGCGGTTCCTCGAGGGCCGCCGCCTGTGGCACGACCCGCGGCGGCGGCAGTGCTCGCTCGCGTCGGTCACGTCGCTGCTGTTCGAGGGCGAGCGGCTGGTGGCCATCCGCTACACCGAGCCGGCCGGCGCGTCGAGCCCGAAGGTCACCGGCGCATGAGGCGGTTGCTCGTCCTGCTGGTCCTGCTCGGCACGGCCGTCGGGTGCTCGACGGGCACCGACGCGGTGGAGCGGGGCACGGAGTTCCAGTTCGTCTCGCCGGGCGGGCGGACGGAGATCTTCTACGAGGGGGAGGACCGCCAGCCGGCGCCGCCGCTGTCCGGCGAGGACCTGATGTCGCCGGGCTCGGAGATCTCGTTGTCCGACTTCGAGGGTGAGGTCGTGGTGCTGAACATCTGGGGCGCCTGGTGCCCGCCGTGCCGGGTGGAGGCGCCGGAGCTGGAGAAGGTGCACCGCGCGCGGCGGGACGGCGTGGCGATCCTGGGCATCGACGTCCGCGACGAGAACCGCACCGCGCCGCAGGACTTCGTGCGCGACACGGGCCTGACGTACCCGTCGATCTACGACCCGCCGGGCCGGTCGCTGCTGGCGTGGAAGGGCTACCCGCGCTCGGTGGTTCCGTCGACGATCGTGCTGGACAAGCACCACCGGGTGGCCGCGGTCTTCCTCCGCGACCTGCTGGCCACCGACCTGCTCCCCGTGATCGACCGGCTCCTGGCCGAGAAGTAACCCGCGAGTCCAACGCTCCCGACCCGCGAGTCCAACACTCGTGTCCCGCGAGTCCAACACTCGGAACCGGCGTGTCCGACGTTCGCGACTGTTGGACACACCCGACCGGAACGTTGGACTCGCGGCGTGCCGGGGGCGTCACACCGGTGGGGAGGCGCCGTCGGACCAGGTGGGAGCGGTGCCTACCCTGAGGCCGTGGACCCGACCGCCCTCGCCGTCGACGGCCCGCTGCTCCTGGCCAGCGGCGTGGCGTTGCTGGCCGGGGTGATCTCGTTCGCCTCCCCGTGCGTGGTTCCGCTGGTGCCCGGGTACCTCGCGTACCTGGCCGCCCTCGTGGGCGCCGACGCGCCGCCGGTGAAGGTCGCCGCCGGTGCCCCCGGCGAGCCCGAGGCGGCTCCGGAGCCGCACACCGCGAGGGAGCCGGACACAGCGCCGGAGCCGAATGCCGGGCGCTGGCGGGTCGTGGGTGCTGTCGGCCTCTTCGTGCTCGGCTTCACCCTCGTCTTCGCGGCCACCGTCGGCGGCCTGGTGTGGCTCGCCGACGCGCTGCTGGTCAACCAGGACCTGCTGCAGCGCATCGGCGGCGTGGTCACGATCGGCATGGCCCTCGTCTTCATCGGCCTCGTCCCGGGCCTGCAGCGCGACGTCCGCATCCACCGCGTGCCGCGGCTCGGGCTCGCCGGCGCACCCGTGCTCGGCGCGATCTTCGGGCTCGGCTGGACGCCGTGCCTCGGGCCGACGCTGTCCGGCGTGCTGATCATCGCCAGCAGCACCGGGGGCACCGCCGCCCGCGGGTTCCTGCTCGTGCTCGTCTACTGCCTCGGCCTCGGCCTGCCGTTCCTGGTCATCGCCCTCGGCGCCCGCTGGACGGTCCGTACGTCGGCCTGGCTGCGCCGCCACAGCCGCCGGATCCAGCTCGCCGGCGGCGGCCTCCTGCTCGTCGTCGGCGTGCTGCTGGTGACCGGGCTCTGGGGTGAGCTGACCTCGTGGCTGCGGGACACCGTCGTGACCGACACGGTGCTGCCCCTATGAGTAGTCCCGTGATCGCGTTCCTCCGCAACACCTGGCGCGGCCTCACGTCCATGCGCACCGCGCTGGTGCTGCTGTTCCTGCTCGCCCTCGCCGCGATGCCGGGCGCGCTGCTGCCGCAACGCAGCCTCAACTCCGGCAAGGTCGACGAGTTCATCGCGGACAACGGCTGGTGGGGCCGGCTGCTCGACCGCCTGGACTTCTTCGAGGTCTACGGCAGCGTCTGGTTCTCGGCGGTCTACCTGCTGCTGTTCGTCTCGCTCGTCGGCTGCCTGACCCCGCGCACCTTCGAGTACCTGAAGTCCTTGCGCGCCAAGCCGGTCCTCACCCCCCGCAACATCACCCGGCTGCCCCACAAGGCCGAGGGCGAGACCAGCCACCCGCCCGGCGAGGTCATGGCGCGGGCCCGGGCGCGCCTGCGGGGCTGGCGGCTCACCGAGCGCGCGGAGGACGACGGCGCCCGCAGCATCTCCGCCGAGCGCGGCTACCTGCGGGAGACCGGCAACCTCGTCTTCCACTTCGCCATGGTCGGGCTCATCGTCGCGCTCGCCATCGGCAAGATGTTCAACTACGAGGGCCAGGTGGTCGTCCTCGCGAACGGCGCCGAGTTCTGCAACTCCGGCACCTTCGCCTACGACTCCTTCACCCCGGGCCTGCGCGTGGACGGGACCAACCTCAACGAGTTCTGCGTCAAGGTCGACGACTTCACCGCGAACTACCTGCCGTCGGGCCAAGCCGACCACTTCCGCGCGGACATCCGGTACCAGGCCGGCGAGGACCTCACGACCGGCACCTGGCGGCCCTACCCGCTCGAGGTCAACAGCCCGCTGCGCGTCGAGGGCGACCGGGTCTACCTGCTCGGCAACGGCTACGCGCCGGTGTTCTCGGTGACCTTCCCGAGCGGCGAGACGCGCACCGGCACCACACAGTGGCGCACCGTCGACAACCTCACCTACCTGGCCGAGGGCGCCACCAAGTTTGACCCGCCCGGCGTCACCGACCCGGCCGAGCGGCGCGAGAAGCAGCTCGCGATCACCGGTCTGTTCGCGCCGACCGCCGTGCTCGACGGCTCGGTGCTCACCTCCGGCTTCCCGGACCTGCGCGACCCGGCCGTCGCGATCGACGTGCTGCGCGGCGATCTCGGCACCGAGTCCGGCCGCGGCCAGTCCATCTACTCCGTCGATCAGTCCATGGTGGACAGTGGCCGGCTGGTGCGGGTGGCGCGGGAGAACCTGCGTCCCGGCGAGGAGCTGACGCTCGACGACGGCACGGTGGTCCGCTTCGACGGCGTGCAGCGCTGGGTGTACCTGCAGGTGTCGCACGACCCGACGCAGACGTGGGTGCTCGGCTTCGCCATCGCGCTCGTGCTGGGGCTGGGCACGTCGCTCGTGGTCAAGCGCCGCCGCCTGTGGGTACGCGCCATCCCGATCACCGGCGACCCGAGCACCGACGACGACGGTAGCCGCCGTACCGTGGTCGTACTCGGCGGCCTGGCGCGCACCGACCAGGCGGGGTACGGCGGCGAGTTCCAGCGGATCTCGACCGAGCTGCTGGCCGAGCTGGCACCGGAGGGCGGCGGCGATCCGGATGACGATCCGGTCCGGGAGGACGCCGCCGCGGGGAAGGAGACCTGATGCCGGTCAACGAGACGTTCTCCACCTACAGCGACTGGACGTACGGCGCCACGGTCGGCGTATACGTCCTGGCGATGCTGTTCTCCCTCGTCGAGCAGGCGTTCGGCCGCCGTGCGGCCGCCGTCCGCCGGCCCGCCGCGCGCGAGCTGGTCGGCGCCGGCGCGCAGTCGCCCCAGGAGCCGGCGCCGGACACGGCGCAGGAGGAGATCGGGCCGGACCGGGCCGGGCGGGCCGAGCGGTTCGGTCGGATGTCGGTCGCGCTGATCGTGCTCGGCGCGCTGCTGCACGTCACCGCTTTGCTGCTGCGCGGGCTCGCCACCGGGCGGGTGCCGTGGGGCAACATGTACGAGTTCGGCGCCACGCTGAGCCTCGCCGCGGTCGTCACGTGGCTGGTGCTGCTGCGCCGGTTCCCGATCCGGCGCATGTCCGCGTGGCTGCTGCTGCCGGTGATCCTGCTGATGTTCCTCGGCGGCGTGGTTCTTTACACGACGGCCGCGCCGGTACAGCCCGCGCTGCAGTCCTACTGGCTCGCCATCCACGTCTTCTCGATCGCGCTGGGCAGCGGCATGGTGCTCGTGCCGGGCGTGGTCAGCGTGCTGTACCTGATCAAGGTCCACCGGCCGCGGTGGGCCGGCCGGCTGCCGGACGCCGACGTGCTGGACCAGGTCGCCTACCGCACCACGGTGTTCGCCTTCCCGATCTACACCGCGGGCGTGATCTTCGGCGCCATCTGGGCCGAGTCGGCCTGGGGCCGATTCTGGGGCTGGGACCCCAAGGAGACCGTGGCGTTCATCGCCTGGATCGTCTACGCCGCCTACCTCCACTCGCGCGCGACCGCGGGCTGGCGCGGCGGCCGGGCGGCGGCGATCAACATCGTCGGCTTCGCGGTGATGGTGTTCAACTTGTTCTTCATCAACTTGGTCATCGCCGGCCTCCATTCGTATGCGGGCGTCTGACCTCGTTTGTTGGACATTTACCGTTGCCGTCACTAATCTCCCCCGTCGGGGTTCGTCGAATGTTCGCCCGTATGGGCGATTGAACAGGGCCAGGAGGGTGTGTCTCTTGACTTACGCAGCTGCCTATGGCGGCGGTGACCGAGTGTCGGCTGAACGCCTGCTGCGACGGGAAGGACACCCCCTGGGTGTTCGGCGGTACTACGAGGACCCCGCCGAGAAGGTGGTCGAGGCTCCCGCTTCGAGCCGGAAGTGGACCTTTGGCGTCGCCGCCGGCACGCTGCTCGTGGCCGGCACGTTCGCGGCCGGTGCGCTCGGCCTGAACGGCAGCTCGCTGCCCGTCGCGGGCGAGCACACCGCCCCCGAGCACGCGCCCTCGGCGCCGGGCAACGG
>NZ_JBOHGB010000089.1:0-29328 GCF_050699935.1 Actinophytocola sp. | reverse complement strand
CGCATGTCGGCCTTGACCTCGTCGATGGCCGCCATCTGGTCGGGCGTCTCGGTGAACGGGAACGCGTCCTCCAGCTCGCGCTGCCACGGGGAGTCCGCGCCGAACGCGTGCCCGGGCGCGGACTGGCGCGCGGCGTAGAGCTGGACCAGTTCCGCGGCGATCTGCTTGACCGCTCGCTTGGCCTTGGACTTCGTGTTCTTCCAGTCGGAGCCGCCGAGTTTGTTCAGCGACGGCAGCTCGCCGCCGACGTAGCGGGATACCTGGTCGAGCTGGTCGGTCGGCACGAAGAGCCGGTCGCCGGGCTGGCCGCGCTTGGACGAGGCGTACTCCAGCACGAGGTACTCGCGGGTGGCGCCGGCGACCGTGCGCTGGACCATCTCGATGTAGCGGCCGATGCCGTGCTGCTCGTGGACCACGTAGTCGCCGTTGCGCAAGGCGAGCGGGTCGACCGCGTTGCGCCGCCGGGAGGGCATCTTCGCCGACAGGTCACGGGTGGACGTGCCGTGCCGGCCGCCGGTCAGGTCGGTCTCGGTGAGCACGACGAGCGCGCGGTCCGGGACGCCGAAGCCCTCCTCGATCGCACCCCGGACCACCGTGACGACCCCCGGCGGCGGGGGCGTGGGCAGCCCGTCCTCGGCGAACGTGGCGGGGACCTCGGCGTCGGCGAGCTGCTCGACGGCGCGGCGGGCGGTGCCGGCGCCGGGCACGACGAGGACGGCGGCGCCGCCGGTGGCGGTGTGCGCGCGCAGGTCGGCGAAGGCGCGGGTGACGTCGCCGCGGTAGCCCTCGACCGGGCGGATGTCCAGCGCCACCACGGCTTCCTCGGGCGTGGTGAGCTGCGAGAGCGTCCACCACGGGTGGCCGGTGTCGCGGGCGTGCGTGGCGACCTCGGCGAGGTCGCGGTAGGCGGACCGGCCCAGGTCGAGCGGACCCCTGCCGCCGCCCGCCGCCGCCATCCACGCGGCCTCCAGGAACTCCTGGCCGGTGCGGACCAGGTCGTGCGCGCGGGTGCGGACCTTCTCCGGGTCGACGACGAGCACGTGCGCGCCCTCGGGCAGGACGTCGGTGAGCAGCTCCAGCTCGCCCTCGCAGAGCACGGGGATGAGGGCTTCCATGCCCTCGGTGGGGATCCCGTCGGCGAGCTTGGTGAGCATCTCGGCGAGGTGCGCGTCGGCCGCATGCCGCTCGGCCAGCTCCGCCGCGCGGGCGCGGACGTCGTCGGTCAGCAGCAGCTCGCGGCACGGCGGCGCGGTGAGCTCGCTGACCTCCACCGGCAGGGACCGCTGGTCGGCGACGGCGAACTGGCGGAGCTCGGTGACCTCGTCGCCCCAGAACTCGACGCGGACGGGGTGGTCGGCGGTGGGCACGAACAGGTCGAGGATGCCGCCGCGGACGGCGAACTCGCCGCGCTTCTCGACCATGTCGACGCGGGTGTAGGCGAGGCCGACGAGGCGGTCGATCAGCTCGTCGAAGTCGTGCTCGGTGCCGACGGCGAGGTGGATCGGGTCGAGCCGGCCCAGGTCGGGGGCCATGGGCTGGATGAGGCTGCGCACAGTCGCGACGACGACCTGCGGCGGGTCGCCGGTGGCCAGCCGGTGCAGGACTTCCAGGCGCCTGGCGACCGTGTCCGCGCGGGGCGAGAGGCGCTCGTGGGGCAGGGTCTCCCAGGACGGGAAGTCGTCGACGGTGTCGCGGCCGAGCAGGTCACGCAGGGCCGCGGTGAGGTCGTCGGCCTCGTGCCCGGTGGCGGTGACGACGAGGACTGTCGTCTTGGCGGCGAGCGTGGCGGCCACGAGTGGGCGCGCGGCGGTGGGGCCCTCCAGCTCGAGGTTCGCCGTGCCGACGGCGTCGCGGACGGTTGTGAGGGCGGGGTCGGGCAGGACGGCTTCGAGCAGACCGGCGAGCGGGCTGGCATGGGACAAGGCGGACACCCCTGGTTCGAGCACGCGCGGACATACCCCTGCCCGGGACGAGCCCGTGGGAGGGGTTCTCGCTTACCAGCCTACGTGGGGGGACCGACAGAATTTTCGCGGCAGGTCAGCCGCAGTGGCCCAGCAGCGAGGTCCAGGCGGACTCGGGCACAACGAGCACCGGACCGGCCTGGTTCTTGGAGTCCCGCAGCGCAGCCGCCGGCCCGCTCAACGCCACCTCGACACACGCATCGTTGCCGCCACCTTCGCCCCCACTGAAGCTGCTCTTCCGCCACCGGGCACCGGCCAGGTCCACAGTGGACACCATGGATCGCCTCTTCCTCATCGAGATCACAGAGCGTCGGCTGCCCGTTCGATCAGGCCCAGCGACTGCGCATCGTCCAGCGCGAGCGAACGGAGATACTCAAACCGTAGTTTAGCTTCGCGCACCTGCTCGCCCCTGCCCTTGTGCTCATGCCCGACCGCGTGCTGGAGATGAAGGATGCTGGGCTGGCTGTGCGACGAGAAGTCCAGGACGATGACACCCCCATACATCCCCTCCCTGGCCATCGCTGAGGCCGGCAGAACCCGCAAGCTCACGGTCGGGAGTTCGGTGACCAGAGCGAGATGACGGAGTTGCGCGAGCATCACGTGCTCGCCTCCGACTGGATAGTGCAGAGCGAACTCGTGGATGACCGCGTCCAGCCGCAACGGGTGTTCCTCGTCGGTCAGCCGCTCCTGCCGTATCAGGCGCACTGCCAACTGGTTGTCGATCCAGTCCGCGGGCCTCGATCGACGGCCCGACCGAAGCAATGCCTCGGCGTAGTCGGCTGTCTGCAGGAGGCCGGGGATGAAGCTCAGTTGATACTCGCTGATCAGGCTGGCGCCGGCCTCCAGGGCCACGAAGTCGCTGTCGGAGATGCCGTACTGCTTCCACCAGCCCTTGCGCCTGGCCTGCCGGGACATCTCCATGAGGTCGTCGAAGCGCTGGTCGTAGACGTCCATCATGGTGCGCAGGTGGTGCACGGTAACCAGGCCCTGGCCCTGCTCGTACCGGCTGAGCGAGCTCTTCGCGACCTCCAGCCGCGCGGCGGCCTCCTCCAGGTTGAGGCCCACCGACAGGCGTGCGGCTCGCAGCCGCCGGCCCATCTCCCGCCGCAGCAACACGGGACTGACTTGCGCTGCGAGGGCCTGGAAGGACGCCTTCCTGACGTTGGGCGTCAGGAAGGCGTCCTTCCTGGCACTAGAACCGCGGCGGCCGCTTCTCCAGGAACGCCCGCACGCCTTCGGCGTAGTCGCCGCTGGTCACCGAGGACTCGTAGAGCGCGTGCACGGACTCGTCCTCGTCGAAGCGCCCGTCGGTGATCCGGCCGATGATCGTCTTGGCACCGCGCACGGACACCTGCGAACGGCTCGCCATCGTCGCGGCGAGCTCGGTCGCGCGGGCCACCGGGTCCGGGCACAGCTCGTTCACCAGGCCGATCCGCAGGGCGGTCGCCGCGTCGAGGATCTCGCCAGTGAAGAGGATCTGCCGTGCCCACGACGGACCGACTGCGTCGACCAGCCGCTTGGTGGACGTGGCGCTGTAGACGATGCCGAGCTTGGCCGGCGTGATGCCGAACCGCGCGTCGTCGGCGGCCACGCGCAGGTCGCAGGCAAGCGCGAGCTCGCAGCCGCCACCCACGCAGACACCGGTGACCGCGGCGATCGTCGGTTTGGCCAGCGTGGCGATCGCGCGCTCACCGGCGTGCACGGCGGCGCCGTAGCGGCGGACGCCGTCGGGGTCGGCGCGCAGCGTGGTGAACTCGCTGATGTCGGCGCCCGCCGAGAAGTGGTCGGTGCCGCGGATGACGAGCACGCGGAGGTCGTCGGCGTCGTCTACCTTGCCGAGCAGTGCCGGGAGCGCGGACCACATGTCGAAGCTCATCGCGTTGCGCTTGGCCGGGCGGTCGATTGTCAACGTCGCGACGTGGCCGTCGGTCTCCAGGCGCAAGCTCACGCGGCCACGGTAGCCAGCTCGGCGAGCACCGCGGCGACCGCGGGGTGGTCCCGGCCGCCGGCTCGGGTGCAGGTCAGCAGCTTGCGACTGGGCGCCCCGCCGGCCAGCGGCACCCGGGTGATCGGCAGGTGCGGCGGCAGGTACGCGAGGCGCGGCGCGAACCCGACCCCGAGCCCGTTGGCGACGAGGTGCGCCATCGCGTTCCACTCCAGCGCGTTGTGCACGACGTTCGGGGTGAAGCCGGCCGCACCGCACGCGGACAGCGCGTACTGGCGGCAGGTGCACGCGACCGACGGCAGGATCCACTCCTCCCCGGCGGCCTCGACGAGGCGGACCGAGCCCCGGCCCGCCATCGGGTGCTCGGAGTGCACGACGAGGTCGAAGACGTCGTCGATCAGCGCCTGCTGGTCGAACCGCGGGTCGCCTGCCGTCGGGTTGTCTACTGTGGACTCGAGCACGGCGAGGTCCACGGCGCCGTCGAAGAGCAGGTCGAACCCGGTCTGCTGCTCCGCTTCCTGGATGTGCACGGCGAGCCGCGGGTACTTGGCGCGCAGCGGGGCGACGGCGGGTGCGAGCAGCATGGCCACCGCGGTGGGGATGCCGCAGAGGCGAAGCAGCCCCGCGGGCTCCTCGCGTGCGGTGCGCAGGTCGATCTCGGCCTGCTCCCAGCGGGCCTCGATGGCGTCGGCGTGTGAGAGGAGCCGTTGCGCGGCAGGCGTGAGGCGGACCTTGCGGCCGTGCGGTTCGAGGAGGGTGATGTCGAGCTCGCGGCCGAGCTGCCGGATCTGCTGGGAGGCGGCCGAGGTGGTGAAGTGCATGGCCTTCGCGGCGGCGGTGATGGTGCCGTAGTGCGAGACGGCGCGCAGGACGCGGAGCCGGCGCAGGTCAATCATAAAGCCGATGCTTCACGGTAATGTTCGGAAAGTCAACGTGGACGTACACGTTCGGCGGCGCCACGCTGGAGCCATGACCTACTGCCCCCACTGCGGATGGCCAGACTCGGAGCCGTTCCAAATCGTGTCCCGGCACCGCACCCGCGACGGTCAGACCCTGTGGAGCCGCTGCAGCTGCGGCTCCCTGCAGGTACGCGTGGTAGCGGGCACCTGCTCGAGAATCGTGGCCCGCAGCCGCCCGGCCGCCTGACCACCGCGCCCTAGGGTTGCGTGTCGCTCGTCGGTGTCGTGGCGATCGCGTGGATCTCGTCGATGATGGCGGGCCGCAGGTCGCGCGGCAGGTCGTGGCCCATTCCCGGATAGGTGACGAACCGTGCTCTCGGGATGGCCCCGGCGGTTGCTCGTCCGGCTCGGACCGTTTGCAGCGGGTCGGCCTCTCCGGTGATGACGAGGGTCGGAGCCTGGATACGGGACAGCTCCGCTCGCCGGTCCCCGGATGCGAAGACCGCTGCCGCCTGGTGTCGGAACGCGGCGAAGCCGGCTCGGTGTTCGTACGTCTGACGACCGAGCTGCCGAGCACTATTCAAAACAGGCCCGCAGCGTGCCCGAGCGCTGCTGATCCGGAGTGTTTTGAATAGTGCTCGCCTTGTCAGGCAAGGGCTTCGCGGAGTGCCTTCAGGTCTTCGTCGATCTTCGGCTGCTGGTCCTCCAGCTGCGTTCGGCACTCGACCAGCGCGGCGACCCTTTGCTCGACGTCCTTGGCCAGGCTTCCGTGCCTCGCCGCCGCGCTCGCGGCGGCGTCGCGGCGGTCGCGGACGTCCGCGCGCCACTGGACGGCCGCCACGATCGGTGCGGCGAGCGCGACCACGAGCCAACCCCAGCCGGCCACCACCGCCAGCACCAGGAACACCACCGCCACGCCGAGCGCCACGCCCACGGCCATCCGCCGGTGACCGGACACCTGCGCGCCGGCGTCGATGCGGGACCGCAGCTGCGCCAGGGATCCCTCTTCCGGGCCGTCCGGCGTGACCGTCAGCTGACCGTGCCGCGTGCGCGCCCGCACCCGGTACGGCGCGTCCGCGCGAGCCGTCGCGGCGAGGCGCTCGGCCGCCGCCAGCACGAGGTCCCCGCTGATCCGCACGGCCGCCGCGCGCCGGCCGGGGTGCTCGGCGTCGTCGGCGTCCTTGCGCAGCAACGCGATCGTCTCCCCCGCCGACCCGTCCCACGCGGGCGGCTCGCTGCCCCCCTCGATGACCACGCGCAGCTCACGCTCCCGCGCCAGCAGCGGCTGCTCGACCGGACTCCCCTCATCGATCAGCAGCTCGACCACCGTCCGTATGTCGGGCTCGACCTCCAGCGCCGGCTCGTTCGTGTACCCGGCGAGCCCCTCCTCGACCCACGCCCGCATCGCCGAGAGCCTCGCCGCCGCCGACAGCGCCGAGCCCAGGTTCTCGACGCCCTCGAAGTCGCGAGGCACCGGCGCCACCATCTTGCGTACCGTGCCGACCGCCCGGAACGTCTCGGCGGCCGCCGCGCGGTCGCCGTCGGGCAGCGCGCGGACGAACTCGGTGCCACGCCGGCGCACCAGCTCCCAACCGGCCTCCCCGAAGAAGCCGTCTGCCGCGAGTGTCCACACGGCACGCTGGTAGCGCGACATCGTCGCGGCCGGCATCGGCAGTGCCTCGGAGAGCATCGCGGCGGTCACCGTGCCGCGTCCGCCGAGCAGGCCGGTGCCGAGCACGTGGAACACCGCGGCGCGGTGCGCGTCACGCGCCTTGGCCAGGTCGAGCGAGTCGGTGTCGGCGACCCCGTCGACCGCGACCCGCAGCGCGACCAGCGCCGGCGCCAGCCAGTATCCGTCCACATCGGACACTTCGCCGTCCGGGCCGACGCCCTCGAGCAACTGGCGGGCGTGGTGGCGAATCCGGCCCTGTGCGTCGAAGAGCCCGAGCGTCACCCGCAGGTCGCTGATCTCCACGAACGCGTCGAACGCCGCGGACAGCCGGTTCAGCCGCTGCTCGAGCGAACCTCTGACCTTGGACAGCTCCGCGTTCAGCCGGCGCTGGGACGACTTGGCCGACGCGAGTGAGGCGCTGACCGCGTACAGGTCGTCCTGCAGGCCACGCAGTCGCTTGTTCTGCTGATAGTCGGTCCACCAGTTGTCGCTCACCTGATCTCTCCCTCACCACGGGCCCGGATCCTCACACGAGTGCGACGCGGCACCCGGCATTCTGGACCCATGGCACACCGGGCAGGTTTCCTGGTCCTAGCACTCACCATGGCCGCGCTCACCGCGTGCACCGACGCGCCTGCCGAGCGTGACGTCGGCGAGGTTCCGCAGAGCGAACCGTCGTCGACGCCGACGCCACCCAGCAGCACCGAGACGCCCGGCCTGCTCGTCGAGCAGGTGGCCGGCGGGCTCGAACACGGCTGGGACATCGGGTTCCTGCCCGACGGCAAGGTGCTCGTCACCCAGCGGCCCGCGCGCATCGCGCTGCTCTCCAGCGCCGAACCCGGCGCGCGGGTCACGCAGGTGAAGGCCGAGCTGTCCGACGTGTACGTGTCGGGCGAGGGCGGGCTGATGGGCATGGTCGTGCACCCCGACTTCGAGCAGACGCGCCGGTTCACCACGTGCCAGACGCACACCGAGAACGGCGACCCGGCCGACATCCGGCTCGTCACGTGGCGGCTCGCCGAGGACGGCAAGATCGCGACGCGGGAGAAGGAGCTGCTCACCGGGCTGCCGCTCAGCACCGGCCGGCACTCCGGCTGCCGCCCGACGATCGGCGCGGACGGCATGCTGGTGGTCGGCACCGGGGACACCGCGCAGGGGTCGATCTCGCAGGACAAGACCAGCCTGGGCGGCAAGGTGCTGCGACTGGACCTGAACACCGGTGAGCCGGCGCCGGACAACCCGTTCATCGACGCGGAGAACCCGCGCGAGCGGTACGTGTACAGCTACGGCCACCGCAACATCCAGGGCGTCGCGATAAGGCCGGACTCGGACCAGATCTACACCGCGGAGCACGGCCCGTCGTCGAACGACGAGGTCAACCTGATCCAGTCCGGCGGCAACTACGGCTGGGATCCCTCGCAGGGCGGCCGGGTCGGCGGCTACGACGAGAGCGTGCCGATGACCGACCTGCAGCGGTTCCCGGACGCGGTGCCGGCGAAGTGGCAGTCGGGTGAGACGACGGAGGCGGTCTGCGCGGCGACGTTCCTGGAGGGCGACCAGTGGGGCGGGCTGAACGGCGTGCTGGTCGTGACCGCGTTGAAGGGTGCCAAGGTCATCCTGCTGACGCTGACCGACGCCGGGGACGTGGCGTCGGTCGCGATCCCGGAGGAGTTCAACAACCGCTTCGGCCGCCTGCGAGCCGCCCGCAGCGGCCCCGACGGCGCGCTGTACATCACGACAACCAACGGCTCGGACGACAAACTCCTCCGCATCACCCCCCGCTAACCCCGCGAGTCCGACACTCGGAACCCGCGAGTCCAACACTGCGAACCCGCGAGTCCAACGATCGGAACCGCGAGTTCCCCGAACCGGACACGCGAGTCCCCGGCCCGGGCTCGCGAGTCCCCGCTCGCGGGAACCGAAACGTCAACTCGCCAGACCGGAGCGTTGGACACACCGGTCCGGAACGTTGGACTCGCGGGGTTAGCGGTGGGATTCGCGGAGTTCGGGCTTGCTCTCCAAGTGGTGCAGGCCGTTCCAGGATAGGTTGACCAGGTGCGCGGCCACCTCCGTCTTCTTGGGGCGCCGCGAGTCCAGCCACCACTGGCCGGTCAGCGCGACCATGCCCACCAGCGCCTGGCTGTAGAGCACCGCGAGCTTCGGGTCGTACCCGCGCGCGCTGAACTGCCGGCCCAGGATGTCCTCCACCTGGCGCGCGATGTCGTTCAGCAGGGACGAAAAAGTCCCCGTCGCCGAGGCGACGGGGGACGCGCGAACCAGGATCCGGAAGCCGTCGGCAGAACCCTCCACGTAGTCGAGCAACGAGACGGCCGCCCGCTCGAGCAGCAGCCGCGGATGGGCGTCCTCGGCCAGCGCGGTCGTCATCGAGGTCAGCAGGTAGTGCATCTCCCGGTCGACGACGACCGCGTACACACCCTCCTTGCCGCCGAAGTGCTCGTACACCACCGGCTTCGACACGTTCGCCCGGTGCGCGATCTCCTCGACCGACGCGCCGTCGAAGCCCTTCTCCGCGAACAGTGACCTGGCCACGTCGAGCAGCTGCTGACGCCGCTCCTCACCGCTCATCCGGACACGCGGCACGGGGGCACCGGACCGACCCGCCGGCGCCCGGACACGCTCTCGCCGCCGGGGTGCCACCTGCGTCACCCTACGGGCAACCCCCGACAGGCCGCGGCTGGACTACTCCGCGCCGACGGTGATCTTCGCCAGTCGCTGCCGCGTCGGCCACCGGACGTTGTACACCCAGCCCAGCTTCTCGAAGATCCAGATGATCCGGGCCGACGTGTCGATCTGGCCGCGCTTGACGCCGTGCCGCGCGCAGGTCGGGTCCGCGTGGTGCAGGTTGTGCCAGCTCTCGCCGAAGGACAGGATCGCCAGCGGCCAGAAGTTCGCCGCCTTGTCGCGGCTGACGAACGGGCGCTCGCCGATCATGTGGCAGATCGAGTTCGTCGACCACGTGACGTGGTGCAGGATCGCCACCCGCACGAAGCCCGCCCAGAAGAACGCGGTGAACGCGCCCCACCACGACCACGTCACCAGCCCGCCGATCAGCGCCGGCAGCGCGAACGTGAGCACGGTCCACAGCCCGAAGAGGTTGTTCACCCGCACGATGTCCTTGTCCGCCAACAGGTCCGGCGCGAACCGCTCCTTGTTCGTCAGCGAGCGGTCGAAGGTCCAGCCCATGTGCGCGTGCCAGAAGCCCTTGGCCAGCGCGAGCGGCGACGTGCCGTACAGCCACGGCGAGTGCGGGTCGCCCTCGCGGTCGGAGAACGCGTGGTGGCGCCGGTGGTCGGCCACCCAGATGATGGGCGGACCCTGCACGCCCATGGAGCCGGCGATCGCGAGGAACACCCGCAGCCCGCGCTTCGCCTTGAACGAGCCGTGCGTGAAGTGGCGGTGGTAGCCGATCGTGACACCGAGCCCGGTGAAGTAGAAGAAGAAGACCGCCAGTCCGACGTCGAGCCAGCTCAGCCCCCATCCCCAGGCCAGCGGGACGGCCGCGATCAACGCCGCGAACGGCACCAGGATGAACATGTAGACGGCGAACTGCGTCCACCCGTTGCGCCGGCCGACGGTGATCGGCTTCGGACCCGGCGCCGGGGCACCGTCCCCACTCGAGGTCTCCTGGAGGGTCGTCGTCATGTGTACCTCTGATACGTCGTCGGGTCGATTGTCGATCCGGTAAGGCCAGCCTCGCCTACGGGGCCGTAACCTACGACAGCGTAAGTACATCTCGGCCCCCCACGCCAGAGCGGATGCCAATTGTGGAATGAGTGATCCAGGTCACACCCATTTGGCCGCACTCGTCCGGCCGGTCGCCGGGTACTACTGCCCCCGCGCCAGCATGCATGCCACGATGTCCAACCGTGGGTGTTTCACCGCGCCCACGGTCCGCCGTGGTGTAAAGGCAGCACCTCAGATTTTGGTTCTGATGGTCCAGGTTCGATCCCTGGCGGCGGAGCTGCCGGCGGAGCGGTACAACGAACACGAAGGTGGACGGCCAAGCGTGGATGGCGGCGGCGAGCGAGAGGACGTCGACCTGCCTGCGTTGGACGAACGGTCCGACGCGTGGCTGGTGGGACGCGCGCGTGAGCTGCTCGCGATCTCCCAGGTGAGCGGCCGCGGCGCCCGCTCCCGCTATACCGACGAGGTCGACCGCCTCCTGGCCGAGGCCCGCCACCGCGGCGAGCCGCGCATGGTGGCCCAGCTCCTGCGCGCGGCGGCGGTCATCCGCGTGAACGACGCCGAGCAGGCCGCCTCCGTGGAGGCCGAGACGATCGTCGACGAGTTCCTCGCGCACTCCACCCGCCACGAGTTCCTCGTGCTGCAGGCCGACGCGCACGCGTTGTGCGCCAAGCGGTTGCTGCTGGCCGGCGCCGAGGACGTCGCGCTCACCGAGGCCGCGGTCGGCCTCGCCATGCTCGACGAGAAGGTGCCGATCGACGCGTCGTTCGGCCCTCGGGTGTGGGACGTGCTCATGGCGTCCACGCTCATGGACCTCGGCCTGGTGCTGATGGAGCTCGGCGTCTACGAGGTCGGCGACCAGGTCATGCGCCGCGCGCACCGCCACATCCGGGGCGGCGCCGGCCCGCACGACATCTCCGTGCACCTGATCACCCGCTGCCGCATGCAGCTGGTCTGGGGCATGCGGCTGGAGCGGATCGGCGAGGACGAGCAGGCCGCGGAGCGGTTCGCCCGGGCGGCGGCGATGGCGAGCGACGTCGAGTCGCCCTTCCGCGAGTCGCTGTTCCCCCGCCGCACCGACCTGCCGGCCGCCGACCAGCTCGCGGTGCTCGGCGCCGCGCACGCCCTGGCCGCGCCCAGCCCGAGCCACGTCGACCGGCTGAGCGCGCTGCTGGACACCGCCGTGCCGCGCGAGGTGATCTTCGTGGCCGTCGCGCTCGCCCGCTGCCTCGAGCGCGACCAGCGCACCGACGCGGCCGTCGAGATGCTCACGAGCGTGCAGAAGTGGCTGGACGACACCGCGGCCGAGCCGGCCCTGCTGCTGTGCCTGATCCGCGAGTACGCCCGGCTCTCCGGCGGGGGCGAGGACGGCGACCGCACGATCTGCGCGCTGCAGGGCTACGTCGCCGAGCTGGAGAGCCAGCTGTGGGCCATGCGCGAGTCGCGCGCGGCCACGCTGGCCACCCGCCGCGAGCACGAGCGGCTGGCCCGCCGGCACGGCACGGTCGCCAAGCAGGCGTTGCAGGACCCGCTCACCGGCCTGCCGAACCGCCGCGCGCTGGACGAGCGGCTCGCCGAGCTGTCCGCGGACGCGCACGGGGGCGGCGGCCCACTCGCGATCGCGCTCGTGGACCTCGACGGGTTCAAGGGCGTCAACGACCGGCTCTCGCACGCCGAGGGCGACGACGTGCTGCGGGTCGTGGCGAGCACCGTGCGGGACACCCTGCGCGGCAGCGACATGGTGGCCCGCTACGGCGGCGACGAGTTCATCGTGCTGCTGCCCGGCGCGCCGCTGCTCGCCGCCGCGGCCGCACTCCGCCGCGCCGTGATGGCCGTGTCCACGCTGCCGCACGACCTCTCACACGGCGTGACGCTGTCGGTCGGCGTGGTCTCGCTGCGTCCCGACGAGGGCACCGCCCGTGCGCTCGCGCGCGCGGATGCCGCCATGTACCAGGCGAAACGCAAGGGCGGCAACGACGTCGTGGCCATCGCCTCGGCCGAGGGCGACGGTCCGGAGGTACCAGTTCAGGACGACTCCGGCGAGCACGACCCCGCATGGGTGATCCCCGAGGCAACGTAGGATCGGTTTCCCGGCGACGCTACCGGGGCAATCCGATCACACGCCAAAGGGAGACAGCTGATGCTCGAGGGCTCCACAGGGCTCGGCGAAGTCAGCACGATCATCCTCGCCGCCGGCGAGGGCACCAGGATGCGTTCGGCCATGCCGAAGGTGCTGCACCGGCTGGCCGGCCGCTCGCTGGTCGAGCACGCCGTGCGCGCCGCCGCCGGGCTTCCGCCGCGGCGGATGGCGGTCGTGGTCGGGCACGGCCGCGACGCGGTCACCGAGCACCTGCACGAGATCGCGAAGACCATCGACACCACCGTGACCGTCGCCGTACAGGCCGAGCAGCACGGCACCGGGCACGCGGTCCGCTGCGGGCTCGACGAGCTGCCCGCGGGGCTGACCGGCACGGTCCTGGTCACCTACGGTGACGTGCCCCTGCTCGACACGGGCACGCTGTCCGCCCTGCTCGCCGAGCACACCACGGCCGGCAACGCGGTCACCGTGCTGACCGCGTCGGTCGACGACCCCAACGGTTACGGCCGGATCGTGCGGGCGGCGGACGGGTCGGTCGAGGCGATCGTCGAGCAGAAGGACGCCACGCCCGAGCAGGCCGCGATCCGCGAGATCAACTCCGGCGTGTACGCGTTCGACGCGGCCGTGCTCGCGGACGCGCTGGGCCGGCTGTCCACCGACAACGCGCAGGGCGAGCAGTACCTGACCGACGTGCTGGCCATCGCGCGCGGGGACAGTTACCGGGTCGGCACGTGGGCCTGCGCCGACCGGTGGCTCGTGGAGGGCGTCAACGACCGCGTGCAGCTGGCCACGCTCGGCGCCGAGCTCAACCGCCGGCTCACCGAGCACTGGATGCGGGCGGGCGTCACGATGGTCGACCCGTCGACGGTGTGGCTGGACGCGGGTGTCGAGCTGGCGCGCGATGTCGTGCTCGAGCCGAACGTGCAGCTGCGCGGCGCCACCACGGCCGGCGCGGGCGCGGTGATCGGACCGGACACGACGCTGACCGACGTGCGAGTCGGCTCGGGCGCCAGGGTCGCGCGCACGCACGGCAGCGAGGCGGAGATCGGCGACGGCGCGAGCGTCGGCCCGTACGCGTACCTGCGGCCGGGCACCGTGCTGCACGACAGCGGCAAGATCGGCACGTTCGTCGAGGTGAAGAACTCCGAGATCGGCCGGGGCACGAAGGTCCCGCACCTGTCCTACGTCGGCGACGCCACCATCGGTGAGTACTCCAACATCGGCGCGGCCAGCGTCTTCGTCAACTACGACGGGGTGACCAAGCGCCGCTCGACGGTCGGGTCCTACGTGCGCACGGGATGCGACAACATGTTCGTCGCGCCGGTGTCCGTCGGCGACGGCGCCTACAGCGGGGCCGGGGCCGTGCTGCGCAAGGACGTTCCACCGGGCGCGCTCGCGGTGTCGGGCGGCCCGCAACGCAACATCGAGGGCTGGGTGCTGCGCAAGCGACCGGGCACACCCGCGGCGGAGGCCGCCCAACGAGCACTCGGGAACGCCTCGCCCGAGGCGGAGGAATCATGACTCCCCCCGTTGACTCCGGAGAGGCCCATCCATGACTGTCAAATCTGGGACGCCGAAGAAGAACCTGATGCTCTTCTCCGGGCGGGCGCATCCGGAGCTGGCGGAGGAGGTCGCGAAGCACCTCAACGTCAGCATCACGCCGCAGTCGGCGTACGACTTCGCGAACGGCGAGATCTTCGTGCGGTTCGAGGAGTCGGTGCGTGGCTGCGACGCGTTCGTGATGCAGAGCCACTGCGAGCCGATCAACCAGTGGGTGATGGAGCAGCTGATCATGGTCGACGCGCTGAAGCGGGCGTCGGCCAAGCGGATCACCGTGATCATGCCGTTCTACCCGTATGCCCGGCAGGACAAGAAGCACAAGGGCCGCGAGCCGATCTCCGCGCGGCTGATCGCGGACCTGTTCAAGACCGCGGGCGCGGACCGGATCATGACGGTCGACCTGCACACCGCGCAGATCCAGGGCTTCTTCGACGGCCCGGTCGACCACCTGTTCGCGCAGACCCTGCTGTCGCGCTACATCAAGGACACCTACGGCAGTGACAACGTGACTGTCGTGTCCCCGGACGCCGGCCGCACGAAGCTGGCGGAGAAGTGGGCCGACGACCTGGGCGGCGTGCCGATCGCGTTCATCCACAAGACGCGGGATCCGTTGCTGCCCAACGATGTCGTGGCCAAGCGCGTGGTCGGCGAGGTGCGCGACCGGCTCTGCGTGGTGATCGACGACATGGTCGACACGGGCGGCACGATCGCCAAGGCGGTCGACCAGCTCGTCGAGGAGGGCGCGGCGGACGTCGTCGTGGCCGCGTCGCACGGCGTGCTGTCCGGGCCGGCGCCGGAGCGGCTGTCGGAGTGCCCGGCCCGCGAGATCGTGTTCACCAACACGCTGCCGATCCCGGACTCGAAGCGGTTCCCGAAGCTCACCGTGCTGTCGATCGCTCCGCTGCTGGCCCGCGCCATCCAGGAGGTCTTCGAGGACGGCTCGGTCACGAGTCTGTTCGACGGCAACGCCTAGTGCCTGCAAGGACGCCTTACGGACACCCAACGTCCGTAAGGCGTCTTTCCATGCATTTCACCGCCCGTCCAAGTTTCGGCACGACTAGCTCGCCACTTGCTTGACCCGACACTGGACAACATGATTACCTGCATCAACTTCATCAATGTGATCAATGTTCAGTGCCGGTGCGGGGGTCCGGCAACCCTCTCCGCAGGGAGCGCTCGTGGTAACGGAGCCCGTGTCTCGCGTTCTCGGCCGGTGGCTGGCCGGCGTCTCGCTCGACGACGTCCCCGAACAAGCCCGCGCCACCGCGACCCGCAGCGTGCTCGACTGCCTCGGCGTCACCCTCGCGGCGCTCGACCAGCCGATCGTGTCCGTTGTGGACGGATACGCCGGGAAGGACGACCACGGGCCCGCGAGCCTGCTCGGTCTGGGGCGGCGGGTGAGCGCGGAGCGGGCCGCGTTCGTCAACGCGACCATCGGGCACGCGCTGGACTTCGACGACGTCAGCCACACCGAGGGCGGCCACCCGACCGTCGCGATCCTGCCCGCCGCGCTGGCCGCCGCGGAGGCCCGGCACGCCACCGGCCGCGACCTGCTGCTCGCGCTGTGTGCCGGCGTCGAGGTCACCACGAAGATCGCCCGAGGCGTCAACTTCACCCACTACGACAAAGGCTGGCACCCGACCGCCACGCTCGGCGTGTTCGGCGCCGCGGCCGCGGTGGCGAAGATCCACGGGTTCGACGCCGGCCAGTGCGCCGGCGCGCTGTCGCTGGCCACCGCGATGTCCTCGGGCCTCAAGTCGAGCTTCGGCACGATGGCCAAGCCCGTGCAGGTCGGCCGGGCCGCGCAGAGCGGCGTGCAGTGCGCGGACCTGGTCGCTGCCGGCGCCACCACGAACCCGGCCGCGTTCGAGGAGACACAGGGCTTCTGCACCGTCTACAACGGACCCGGCACGTTCGACACGGACGAGATCACCGCCCACCTCGGTGCGCCGTGGGACCTCGTGGACCCCGGCATCGCGATCAAGCTGCACCCCTGCTGCGGCGGCACCCACGCGGCCGTCGACGCGGCCATCGAGCTGCACGGCGGGCTGGGCCAGGCGGACCGGATCGAGCGGGTCGACGCCTACATCCACCCCCGCCGGTTCGCCCACCTCGACCGCCCGCGCCCGGACGGCCCGCTCGCGGCCAAGTTCAGCCTGCAGCACACCGTCGCGATCGCGCTGGCCCGCGGCGAGGTACGCATCGACGACTTCACGCCGGCGTCCATCGAGGACGGCGACGTGGTGGCCGTGCGCGAGCTCGTGCACGGCCACCCCCTACCGCCGGACCGGCTCGGGCCGGAGCACTTCGCCGCGGAGGTCCACCTGACCCTCGCGGACGGCTCCGCCCGGCGGGCCCGGTTCGAGCGACCTCGCGGCCGGACGCCGGAGACGGCGCTCACCGACGGCGACATCCGGCGCAAGTTCGACTCGTGCACCCACAAGGTGCTGTCGGCCGCCGAGCGGGACCGCGTCGCAGGTCTGGTCGCGGACATCGCCGACCTGTCCGATGTGGACGAACTGGCGCGGATTCTCCGCAGGGACGCGCACAACTGACCCAAACAGACAAGATAGGAGTGACCGTGTTCCAGGGCAAAGATGCTCGGAGGCTCGGCGGGCGTGCCCGGCGAGGTCGGCTCGTCGCCCTCGCGACGATCGCGGCGTTCACCCTCAGCGCGTGTGGCGCGGACTTCGGTGGCGAGAGCTCCGGGGACGGGCCTTACTACGACGGCAAGAAGATCAAGCTACTGGTGCCCTTCTCCCCCGGCGGTGGGGCGGACACGACCGCGCGGCTGCTCGCCCCGCTGCTCCAGGAGTACATCCCCGGCAACCCGTCGGTGTACGTGGAGAACCGCGGTGGCGCGGGCGGCATCACCGGCTCGAACCACTTCACCGAACGGGAGCCGCACGACGGCACGACGATCCTCGTCTCCTCCGGGGGCGCGCACTCGTCCTACGTGGTCCAGGATCCGGCGGTGAAGTACGAGTTCGCCGACATGATCCCGCTGATCGGGGTGCCCGCCGGAGCGGCGATCTATGTCCGCTCGGACACCGGCATCACCGAGCCGGAGGGCATCGTCGGGGGGGCGAAGGTCCCGCTGATCTTCGCCGGCCAGGCCCCGTCCGGCGGTGACCTGCGCAAGCTGCTCGCGATGGACCTGCTCGAGGTCGACTACGAGCCGCTGTTCGGCTACGAGGGCGCCGCGGACGCGAACATCGCCTTCGACCGCAACGAGGCGAACATCGCGCTCATCGGCGTGCTGCCCTACCTGGAGGACATCATGCCCCGGGTGGCCGCGCTCGCACTGTGCGAGCGCACCGGCGCGGCGGGGCGGGCGCTGATCACCGCGTACGCCGTCGGCTGGGACGTCCAGCAGCGGCTGCGGGCCGCGGGCGAGGCGACCGCGCTGCGGGCGTTCCACCCGCCAGGGGTGGTCGGCCCGCTCGGCGCGGCAGCCGCGGCCGCGTCGGTGCTCGGACTCGAGGCGGCGAGCACCGCGGCGGCGTTCGGGCTCGCCGCGTCACGCACCGGCGGGCTGTTCGCCAACAACGGCACGATGGCCAAGGCCACGCACCCCGGCGGCGCCGCGCGGTCCGGTGTGGAGTGTGCCGACCTCGCCGCGCTGGGCGTGACCGCCAACCCGGAGATCCTCGACGCGCACCGCGGCCTCGCCGACGCGCTGTTCGGCGGCGAGGCGAACTGGGACGTGCTCACCGGCGGGCTGGGCACGACCTTCCACCTCGTCGACCCGGGGTTCACGATCAAGCGCTACCCCGCGGAGATCTACATGCAGTGGCCCATCGAGGCGATGGCCACCCTGCGCGAGCGCACCGGACTGTCTACCGAGGACATCGAGTCGATCGTGGTGGAGCCGCCGCTGTTCCGCCGCGACCTGTCCCGGCCGGCGCCCGAGTCCGGGTTGGACGGGAAGTTCAGCTACGAGTACTGCGTGACGGTCGCGCTCACCGAGGAACGGGTCGGCATCGGGTCGTTCACCGACGAGGTGCGCTTCTCCCCCGCGGTCCGTGTGACGCTGCCGAAGGTGGCGCTGCTGGAGAACCCCGAGATCCCGAGGGACAAGCTGCACACGTGGTCCCGGGTGACCGTGCGCACGCGAGACGGCCGTGAGCTCACCGAGACCTGCCGACGCTTCCTCGGCGCCATCGGCCGGCCGATGGACCGCGACACCAGGCTGTGGAAGGTCACCGACTGCCTCACCGAGGCGGGCGCGGGCGACCGGGTGGCGCGGCTGGTGGCCGTCGTCGAGCGGCTGGAAGAGGTGGACGACCTCACCGAGCTGACGTCCCTGCTGTCGTGAGTGGCACGCTTGCCCGCCTGACTCCGGTCATGTCGTTCTCCTTCATCCACTACCTGCAGAACCACATGGTGAAGGCGTTCGTCCCGCTGTTCGCCGCGAGCATGGGCGCCGGGCTCGGCGCCATCGGGTTGATCATCGCCGCGGCCGCGCTGACGCCGATGCTGCTCGCCGTGCCGGTCGGGCTGCTGTCGGACCGGCACGGGATCCGCGCACTGTTCTTCGCCGGCTCGCTGCTGAGCGTGCTCGCGTACGGAACACTGTGGACGGAGCCGGACCTGCCGGTGATCCTGGCCGCGCAGGTGCTCGCCGGCACCGGCCAGCTGATGATCATGCTCGGCGGCCAGGCGCGGGTGGCCGCGCTCGCGGAGAAGGGCGAGGCGGAGAAGCACTTCAGCGTGTACACGCTCGTCGCGTCCGCCGGCCAGATCGTCGGACCGCTGGTGGCCGGCGTGCTCATCGGCGTGTCCGGCTACCCGCTGCTGTTCGGCTGCGCCGCGGCGCTCGGCGTGCTGTCGTGCGCGGTGACGCTGCTCGTGCCCTCGATCGCGGGCAAGCCGATCCCCGCGCCGGCCCGGGAGAGTCTGCGCCGGCAGGCGCTGACCCAGCTGCACAGCCGTCCGATGCGCGTCGCGATTCTCCTCAGCTGCCTGATGTCGGTGCCGGAGATGCTGCGGATCTCGTTCCTGCCAATCTACCTCGAGCAGCAGGCCGGCCTGTCGGTACAGCAGCTGAGCTACGTGCTGAGCCTGTTCTCCGGCGCCGGCCTCGCCGCGCGGCTGGTCATGCCGGCGCTGGTGCGGATGTGGGGCCGGCACACGCTGATGGCGGTGGCCGGGCTCACCGTGGTGGGCGCGCTGCTGCTGGTGCCGCTGTCGTCGTCGGTGGTCGTGCTCGCGTGTCTCACCGCGACGCTGGGCCTGGCGTTCGGCACCGGCCGGCCGCTGTCGATGGCGCTGATCGCGAGCTCCGCGCCGCCGCACCAGCTCGGCATGGCCGTCGGGCTGCGGATGACCGGCAACCGGATGGCCGACTTCCTCGTGCCGATGGCGTTCGGCGCGGCGGCGTCGGTGGCCGGCGTGGCGGCGAGCTTCGTGGTCGGCGCGGTACTGGTGGCGTCCGGCACGTCGCTGCTGGTGCCCTCGGCATGGCGGGAACGCCGTGGGAGGCGCCAGGCGTGGTAGGTTGATTTGCATAATCAATGTGCACGGCAGGGGTCGATGGCATGGCTGAGGACAACGGTGACTGGCTGACCGCGGACGAGGCGGCCGACCGTCTCAACGTGAAGAAGGAGACGGTCTACGCCTACGTGAGCCGCGGTCGCCTCACCAGCCGCAAGGCCGCCGGCGGCCGCGGCAGCCTGTTCCGGCTCGCCGACGTCGACCGCCTGTCCGCGAGGGTCAAGCGCGGCAAGGACCCCCAGCAGGAGACCATCGAGTCCGACATCACGCTGATCACGCAGGACGAGCTGTTCTACCGCAGCCACCGGGCCCGCGAGCTCGCCGCGACGGCCAGCTTCGAGGACGTCGCGCGCTTGTTGTGGGGATTCGAACCTCCTTCCCCACCATGGGTTTCCGCGCCCGCGACGGCACGGTTCAGCCGCCGGGTCATCAAGGCCCTGCCGGCGTCCGCGCTCCCGGTGGACCAGGTGAAGGTGGTGGCCGCTTGCATCGCCGCGATCGAGCCGCCGAACTGGGACGTGAGCACCGAGGTCGTCGCCACCACCGCGCAGCGCACGCTCGCCACGCTGCTCACCGCGCTGCCGGTGAAGTCCGAACCGGTCGACACGTCGGGGATGTCCGCGCCCGCCTCGCCGATGGCCGCCCTGCTGTGGTCGCGGCTGTGCGACCGCCAGCCCACCGAGACCGAGCTGCGGCTGCTGAACACGGCGATGGTGATGCTCGCCGACCACGACCTCGCGGCGGCCACGTACGTCATCCGCACCGCCGCGCGCGCCGGTGTCGAGCCGGCCGGCCTCATCCGCCTCGGCATCGATGTCGGCAGCGGGCCGGTCAAGGGCTCCGCATCGCTCGCCATCGAGTCGTTGCTGCACAACATGAAGTCGTCGAACACGGTGGAGGAGTCGCTGGGCATGCGGCTGCGCCAGGGCTCGACGATCCCCGGCTTCGGCCACCACGTCTACCCGGGCGGCGACGTCCGCGCCTCGCACATCCTGGAGCGGCTGCGCGAGGTCGCGCCGAAGTCCGACCGGCTCGCCACCGTCGAGGGGGTCATCAAGACCCAGCAGTGGCGCGGGCTTCCCGCCCCGAACGCGGGCTTCGCGCTGGCCGCACTGACCTACGTGCTCGGCATGTCGCCCGGTGCGGGCGAGACCATCTTCGTGATCTCCCGCGCGGCCGGCTGGGTCGCGCACGCCATCGAGGCGTACACCAGCGGGCCGATGGACCGCATGCACTCCGTGAACGTCCACATGGGAGATTGACGACCGGCCGCATGGCGACCTAATATCTACATTGATCAATGTTGTCCACATTGACAGATGTATGAGGCGGAGGCCGGAGATGACGATCGAGTTCCTGGATCCCCGGTCCGCCGCGGCGCCCGCACAGCTGGCCCTCGCGCCGCTGCCGCGCTCGCTCGACGGCCGCACCGTCGCCCTCGTGGACAACAGCAAGGCCAACGCCGGGTTCCTGCTCGACCGGCTCGGGGACGCGCTGGCCGAGGCGCACGGTGTGACGCTGCTGCGCTACCGCAAGCGCATCCCGTCCGACGCGCTCACCGCCGAACAGGTCGACGAGATCACGCGACGCTGTGACCTCGTCCTGACCGCGATGGGCGATTGAGGCTCCTGCGTGACGCGGAGTTGCCGCGACATCGTCGAACTGGAAGCCCAGGCAGTGCCCGGCATGCTGATGTGCAGCCAGCCGTTCGCGCCGCTCGCCGAGAACGTGGCGAGCTCGCTCGGCCTGCCCGACGTGCGCATGGTCGTCGTGGCGCACCCGTTCGGCTCGGTGCCCGAGGAGGACCTCGTGCGGCGCGGGGTGCCGGACGAGGCGCTCGCCGAGGTGCTGCGGATCGCCGGGGACGAGTGATGCCCGGCTGGGAGGTGCCCGACGACCCGGAGGCGTGGCTGCGGCTCACCGAGGCGGAGGGGATCGGCGACGGGCTGCCGGTGATCCCGCCGACCGAGGAGCGGGTCGCCGAGTTCCTCGCGTCGACCAAGCGGGCCCCGGACGAGGTGATCAGTGCGATCCCGCCGGCGTGGGGTCAGGCCACCGTGCGCGCGCTCGCCATCAACGCGGTCATGGCCGGCGCCCGGCCGGAGTCGCTCGCGGTCGTGATCGCGGCGGTCGGGGCCATGGTCGAACCGGTGTTCAGCCTGATGTCGGTCCAGGTCACCACGAACCCGGTCACCCCGGCGGTGATCGTGAGCGGGCCGGCGGCCGCGCGGGCCGGCCTCACCAGCGGCCGCGGCTACCTCGGTCCGGGTCACCGGGGCAACATCACCACCGGCCGGGCCATTCGGCTCGTGCTGATCAACATCGGTGGCGCGCTGCCGGGCGAGGTGGACCGGGCCACGCACGGCCAGCCGGCGAAGTTCGGTCTGGTGCTCGCGGAGAACGAGGCGGATAGCCCGTGGGAGACGCTGGCCGCGAGCCGAGGCGTCGACGCCGACTCGGCGCTCACCGTCACCGGCGCGGCGTCGCTGGTCAACCACTACGACAGTGTGTCGACCTCGGCCGACGAGGTGCTGACGAACCTGGCCGCGTCGCTGACCGTGCGCGGCACGAACACCATGCAGAACGGCGGGCACATCACGCTGCTCGTGTCCCCCGAGCACGCCGACCTGCTCGGCAAGGCGGGCCTGAGCCGCGCGGACGTGTGCCGCGAGCTGTACGAGCGCTCGTGGACACGGGAGTCCACCTTCACCCCGAGCCTGCTGGAGGTCGTGCGCCGCCGCCGCGGCCGGTACCCGGACGTGTTCCGCGACGGCCTGATCCGCGGCGTGGACACCCCGGAGAACCTCAACGTGCTGGTGGCGGGCGGCGAGGGCAAGCACACGGTCATCTGCTTCTCGAGCAGCTCGGCGAAGACCGTCACCCGCGCCATCGACCCGCAGGACCTGGTCTGACCCGCGCCACCGCACTAGCCTCCGAGCTCCTCTAGCACGATCTCCAGCTCGGTCTTCAGTACCTCGTAGGACTCGTGTCGCGGTGAATCCGGCCGGATGATCGAGGAGTGATCACCGGCGACGACTCCGGTGCAGTGGTCCGGGTAGATGCCGAGTGCGGACTGCGGCAGGACGATGTTGTCCGTATCGCCCGCGTAGAGCCGCAGCGGGATCGGGCAGGTCCGGTTGGTCACCTCGGTCGTGTGGACCACGTTGGTCAGGATGTTCTGCTGGATGCCGGTGACGTACTGGTTCAGGGTGCGGAGCACCTCCTCCTGGTTGTGCCGGATCGGGGCCAGTGCCCGGAGGGTGCCGAAGTATTCCGAACCCGCGGTCGGGCAGGCGAACATGATGATCCGTTTGATCCGGGTCAGACGCTCACCTTGCCCCTGCGCGAGCATTCGGGCGACGAACTGCTGAGTGACCAGCCCGCCCATGCTGTGCGAGACGATCACGATGGCCGGGTAGCGGCGTTCCAGGCTCTTGAACCGGGTGCCGAGCCGGCGGGCGATGGTGTCCAGGTCGGGGGTTCGCCGGTCCGGCCGCGGTTGCAGCACTCGGGTGTCGTACTCGAACTGCTCCAGGGCGAACGCCTCGAGGTCTCGGTCCGCGCGGATGTGGCCTTCGAAGGCCCCCCATGCCTGCGCCGAGGAGAGGATTCCGTGCACGAACACGACTACCGCCTGTTTCTCCACCGAGGGCATCGGCGACGGCTCATCCGCCTTTGCCTCTTCGATTTCCGGACGCGTTCGCGGTGTCCGCGGCTGGAATATTAGAGGCGGATCAGATTCCCTGGTCAGCAGATCGGTGACCAGATATCCGCCCGCGACCAGTACGAAGGTCCCGAACCCCACCCCCGCCACCCACCAGCCGCCGACCGGAGTCGCGGCGACGGCGGCCGCGCCGCCGAACAGCACTGCCACGATGATGCCTTTGTGCCGGCGCCACAGATTGGTTAACAACTGCCCACCCGTCAGAAGTTGCTGAACACGCTGACGAAGACCTTGTTGATGTCCACCGGATCGACGGCGTCATAGGTGAGAGCCTTCGAGACCGCGGCGATCCTCGACAGGGTGCGCACGTCGGCCTGGCGGCCGTAGGGAATGGTGAAGATCCGTACCGACTCGTCGCGCTGCGAGGCGTCGACCTCCTTGAGCATCGCCGCGCGACCGGCCGGGTCGGTAGGCGTGTTGACGCCATCGGTCAGCAACACGATCGCGTTGATTCGGTTGGGATCGATACTGTCGAGCATCATGCGGTGCGCCTCGCGGGTCGTCTGGTACAGAGCAGTGTCGCCGCTCGGCGACACGGTGTTGACGACATTGGTGAACTTCGTGCGCACGTCCCCGACCCGAGAGATCGGCACCTGGACCGTGTACGGCTTGGGCTGCCCGGACGAGAACGTCCACAGGCCGACTTGATCGTCATCGACCAGCCAGCGCAGACCCTGCAACACGGCTGGTCTGAGCAGGTCGATCTTCCTCTTGGCCTCGTCGCCGGTCGTCACCTTCTCGTTGACCTGTTCCTTCATCGAGCCGGACACGTCGAGCACCACGAGCACCCTGGCCCTGCGGCGGGCCGCGTCCCAGCCCGCGACCATCTTGCTCACGACCTCCGGCGGCGGCGGGTCGATGAGCTTGGGCTGCTCGCTGTCGGAGAGGTCGAGGGTGCTCGCGAGGTCCGCGCTCGGCCGGCCGTCCAGGTCGCGGAACCCGACTACGGCGAACCGTTGCTGCTGCTCGGGTTCGAGCAGGAACGCGCGGAAGTCCTCCGCGATCGCCCGCTGGGTCGGACTGGCCGACGACAGCACGACGTACGGGTGGTCCAACTCGAACGTGCCTTCGGCCGGGTTGATCGCCACCAGCGGGTCGTTCGGCGGAGGGCCTGCGCCCATCTGCGCCGGACCCCCGCCCGGCGCGCTCTCGTTGAACTGGTACGCGAGCTGCTCCTGGACCACGATCCCGCTGATATAAGGCACCGACGGCCGCCTGCGGTCCTCGTCGTACATCTGTTGCATGAACTTCGTGGCGTCGTCGCCGTAGTGAGAAACGGCCGACTCGACGCCATGGACGAAGCTGCGCACGTTCGCGTCATCGAGTTTCGCCTCGGTGATGGCGTCCGGCTCGCCGGCCGCGGCGTGGTAGATCGCGACGGTCGCCGCCAGGCCCGAGGTCGAGACGTGCGGGTTGTCGCGGCCGAGCGCGAACCTGCCCCACTCGGGATGGTCGAGGGCCGCCCAGTTCCCGCTCGCCAGCTCGAGAACGCTGGACCAGCCGGGTTCGGGGAACTTCTCCCTGACCACCGCGGCCATCTGCTCCGGCATGGCGATGGTGAGGACGCTCTTCGTGATCGACTCCGGCTCGCCGACGACGAGGCCGCCCTTGTCCCGCTGGTCGAGCAGGCCGAGCCACAGACTCGACGTCGGGGTCCATACCTGTGGAGGCGGCCCACCGTCACGCTCCTCGTTCCAGCCCGTGGCAAGCGACTCCATCGCCGTGCCGGAGGTCAGCTCGTGGACCGACACGCGCGCGCAGCGGCCGTCGATCACCGGCTCGGCACGGTTGTACTCGTTGGCGAGGTCGCGTAGGAGGTCGTCCTTCTCGGTCGAGGAGCTGACCACGAGCGGAACGCAGTCGCCGGTCGGTCGCGAATCAGCATCGGGCCCGAACAGCCGGGGCAACACCATCACCGCGACGAACGCGACCACGCCGAGAACCACCGCGACGATCAGGGGCCGGTTGCGTGACCTCGGCACGGTGGAGCTGCTACTCACAGTCGACCCCCAGTTCGGCGGAGTGTAGTTGACCAAGTGTGTCATGATTCACGCCGACTGATGTGCGGGCCCCAACGGTGGCCACGTAGATGTCGTTGCCAATCAAGGGTTCCACCGCGTGCCGGGGAGGGGTCCCGACGCCGCCCGAAGCCACCACCTCGGTGCCGATTCCGTTCGACGGTTCGTCCATTGTAGACACTGCCGCCGGCGGGCATCAGCTGCGCTCGGCCACGCTCGCCTCCACGCAGAACTCGTTGCCCTCCGGGTCGGCGAGGACGACCCAGCCACGGCCGCGACCGCCGCGGCGGTCGTCGACGAGCGTGGCGCCGGCGGCCCGCAGCCGGTCGACCTCCTCGTCGCGGGTCCGGGTCAGCGGGACGAGGTCCAGGTGCAGCCGGTTCTTGACCGCCTTGGGCTCGGGCACGCCGACGAAGAGCAACTCGGGCAGCGTCGCGTCGGGCGGCTCGACGGCGACCTCCGGGTCACCGGGCCGATCCTGATCGCTGACCGGCCAACCGGTGACGATGCTCCAGAACTCCGCGAGGCGGTAGGGGTCGCGGCAGTCGACGGTGATGTGCTGAATTTTGAACACGAGTACTCCACAGGCAAACGGGACGAAAGATGCGGGACGCGACCGATCACCGGATTTGCCTGCGGAACCTCCCGTCGCGTGAAGTGCTCGCACCTTAACCCCGCGCGCGGGGTTACGAAAGCGCGACGTAGACTGTCGGGGTTGCCTCGGCGAGGGCAGGCGTCACGCCTGGCGTGATCGACGCGGCGGCTTGACGCCGCGCGCACGTCCGTCGCCGCTGGCCGCCGCCGCCCGAGACCAGCTTCAGCTTGTAGTAGCAAGGAGAGCCCCACCGTGTCCGAGGTCCGTCTCGCCGCCGAGCCCCGTACCGAGTTCGGCAAGGGCGCCGCGCGCCGCACCCGCCGCGACGGCAAGATCCCCGCGGTGCTGTACGGCCACGGCTCCGACCCGACGCACCTGGCCCTGCCCGCGATCGAGTTCGCGCGCGTGGTCCGTGAGCACGGGCAGAACGCCGTCCTCACCCTCGAGATCAACAGCAAGAGCGAGCTCGCGCTGACCAAGACCGTCACCACCCACCCGATCAAGAACTACATCGAGCACGTCGACCTGCTGCTCGTGCGGATCGGCGAGAAGGTCACGGTCGAGATCCCGGTCGTGGTCACCGGCGACGCCCAGCCGGGCACCCTGGTCACCCAGGACGCCATGACGCTGCAGGTGGACGTCGAGGCGCTGCACATCCCCGACCAGTTCGAGGTCTCCATCGACGGTGCGGCGGCCGGCACCCAGATCCTGGCGTCGCAGGTCGCCCTGACCGAGGGCGCCGAGCTGGTCACCGACCCGGACACGCTGGTGATCGCGGTCAACCTGGCGCCGACGGCCGAGGAGATGGAGGCCGGCATCGAGGCGCCCGAGGGTGTGGAGCTCGAGGAGCCGGCCGCCCCGGCCGCTGCCGGCGAGGAGGAGCCGGCCGCCCAGGAGGCGAGCGAGGGCTGAGCCTGCGTCCGGGCGGTCCCGCGCGGGACCGCCCGGTCCTTTTTCTGCGAGGACGCCGAGATGCCTGTCGAGCCACCCGCCGACGACGCGCCACTGCTCGTCGTCGGCCTCGGCAACCCGGGCCCGCGCTATGTCGCGAACCGGCACAACATCGGGTATCTCGTCGCCGACGAGCTGGCGGACCGGATCGGCGGGAAGTTCAAGTCCCACAAGGGTGGCGCGGACGTCATCGAGGCCCGGCTCGGCGGTCGGCGGGTGGTGCTCGCGAAGCCGCGGACGTACATGAACGTGTCGGGCGGCCCGGTCGCCGGCATGATCCGGTTTTACAAAGTGCCACCGGAGAACCTGATCGTCATGCACGATGAGCTCGATCTCCCGTTCGGCACCATCCGGATGAAGCTGGGCGGCGGCGAGAACGGGCACAATGGGTTGAGATCGATCACGAAGTCGCTCGGGACCAGGGAGTATCTGCGGGTACGGTTCGGAATAGGTCGCCCACCGGGACGCATGGATCCGGCGGACTACGTGCTCCGGGACTTCTCCGCGACGGAGCGCAAGGACCTCGCGCTCGACATCGACCGGTGCGCCGACGCGACGGAGGCGTTGGTGGCCAAGGGTCTGGAAGCGGCACAGAACCTCTTCCATGCCCGCTGACCGGGAGGCGAAGATGCAGCAGCAGGACGACGTGCCGCTCACGCCGGTGGTGGTCGACTGCGTCACGTTCGACCGGGCGCCGTTGGGGCGCCGGGGGTACAACGAGGACCAGGTCGACGACTTCCTGGACCGCGTGCAGGCCACCATGTCCGGCACGGACTCGCTCTCCGCGCAGGACGTGCGCGACGTGATCTTCGACAGCGCCCCAATCATCCGACGCGGCTACCACGAGGAGCAGGTCGACGACTTCCTGGACCTGGTGGTCGAGGAGTTCGAGCGACGCGAGCGGGCCCAGGTCGCGGGGCGGCAGCCGGCTCCCCAGCCGGGCATGCCCCGCCCGGCCGTGCCGGTGCACCCAGAGCCGACCCGCCGGATGGCCTTCTCCCAGCCCCCGTCGATGCCGATCCCGGCGACGGAGCCGGTGCAGTCCTCGTCCGGCTCGCGCTCGGCCGCGGAGGAGGCTGCCCGTTCGGCCGCCGCCCTGCGCGCGAGGGAGGACGCGCCGCCGCTGGCCCCGGAGCCGCCGGCCACCAACGGCTCCGCGCCCACAGCACCTGCGCCGGCGAGCGACGAGTACACGTTCGACCGCGCCGTGGCCGAAGCCTCGGATGCCTCGGCCGGCACCGACGTCACCGACACCGAGACGACCGACTCGATCATCGAGTACCGAGTCGGTGCCGACGCACCCGACGATGTCGCCGACGCGGAGGTCGTCGAGGCGGAGATCGTCGACGAGGCCGCCTGGGCCTACCGGGCCTACCCGGCCGAGCACGTGAGCGGACTCGACCGGACCCACCGGGCCGACCCGACGGCCGGAGGCGACCAGGCCTACCGAGCTGACCAGCCCGGCGAGACCGACCATGCCTACCACGCCGACCAAGCGGGCGACGCCGCCTGGGCCGGCCAAGCTGATCAAGCAGGCGAGGCCGACCTGGCCGACCGCGCCGGCTACACGAGCGAGGCCGACTTGGCCGACAGGGCCAGCCGGACAGGCGAGCCTGACCTCGCCGACCACGCCAGCCGGACACGCGAGGCCCACCTGGCCGACGAGGCCAGCCGGACAGGCGAGCCTGACCTCGCCGACCACGCCAGCCGGACACGCGAGGCCCACCTGGCCGACGAGGCCAGCCGGACAGGCGAGCCTGACCTCGCCGACCACGCCAGCCGGACACGCGAGACCTACCTGGCCGACCACGCCAGCCGTGCCAGCCGGACGAGCGAGGCCGACCGGGCCAGCGGGGCGGACGAGGCTGACCGGGCTGGCCATGCCGACCGGGCTGGCGAGGCCCACCGCATCGACGTCGCCGGTCGCGCCGACGTGGTCGAGGATGTCGACCAGGTCGACCTGGCTGGCGGAACCGATCGGGCCCGCGGGGCCGACCGAAGCGGCCAGGACTACCGGGCCGAGGCGGACCGGAGCGCCGACGCCGACGGCGCCGTGGCTGACCGGAGCGCGGAGTCCGGGGAGAACGGCGAGGCCGAGGAAAGCGATCCGTCGATCGGCTCCCGCCTCACCACCGAAGCCACCGTCACCAGGACCCGGCCGATGGGCGAGGCCCTCATCGCCCCGGACACCGACGAGGACGACGAGGACGCCCCGACCGGAAGCATCCCCCACCCCGGCCGCCGAGCCACCGGGCCTCCGGCCGGCGAACACGTGGCCGCCTCGCCACCGGCCGGCGAAGTACCACGCGCCACCGCGCCACCGCGCACCGCGCCACCGAGCACCGCGACGCCGCCAGGCCGGGCGGCACCGGGCGAGCAGCCGGGCCCCTCGGCGCCGGCCGAGCCCGCGGCCGCATCGGCCGGCCGGGGCACTTCGGCACCGGACGAGCCGGCGGCATCAACCGGGCGGCCTCCAGGTACCTCGTCCGCGACGTGGCGTGTCCCGGGCGAGTACCCGGCCGAGGCACCCACGACCGCGGCCGGGGGGGCCTCGCCGGGTGGGCGTGCGGGCGATGCCGACTCGCGTTTCGGTGCGCCACAACATGATCCGGCGCGTCCCACCGGCCCACCGCAGGGTCCGCAGCAGGCGGGCCAGCGTCCGCCGCTCGGCCGTGGCGTGCCGCCGGGCGCGGCCGGGTCAGCC